>NZ_JBQENK010000003.1:131287-145162 GCF_052044735.1 Pseudomonas sp. 22526 | reverse complement strand
CCTCGCTCCTACGTTGCGGGTTTCAAGGGGTACGGTTACGGCGGGTCTCGATGATGTTCGGCAACTGGGAAATACGCCCCAGCAACCGCCCCAGCGCGTCCAGCCCCGGAATCTCGATGGTCAGGGACATCAGCGCGGTGTTGTCCTCCTTGTTCGAGCGGGTGTTGACCGCCAGCACGTTGATCCGCTCGTTGAGTAGCACCTGGGACACGTCACGCAGCAGACCGGAGCGGTCGTAGGCGCGAATGATGATGTCCACCGGGTAGGTCTGCACCGGCACCGGGCCCCAGCTGACCTGGATGATCCGCTCCGGCTCGCGGCCGGCCAGTTGCAGCACCGAGGCGCAGTCCTGACGGTGAATGCTCACCCCGCGCCCCTGGGTGATGTAACCGACGATCGCATCCCCCGGCAGCGGCTGGCAGCAGCCGGCCATCTGGGTCAGCAGGTTGCCGACGCCCTGGATCTGGATGTCGCCGCGCTTGCCCGGCTTGTAGCCGGTGGCCTTGCGCGGGATCAGTTCCAGCTGTTCGTTGCCGCGTTCCGGCTCCACCAGCTGCTGCGCCAGGTTGACCAGCTGCGCCAGGCGCAGGTCGCCCGCGCCCAGGGCAGCGAACATGTCCTCGGCGGTTTTCATGTTGGCCTTGTCGGCCAGCTTTTCGAAATCCACCTGCGGCAGATCGAGGCGATTGAGTTCGCGCTCGAGCAGGGTCTTGCCCGCCGCCACGTTCTGATCCCGTGCCTGCAGCTTGAACCAGTGGACGATCTTCGCCCGCGCCCGCGAGGTGGTGACATACCCCAGGTTCGGGTTCAGCCAGTCGCGGCTCGGCGTGCCGTGCTTGCTGGTGATGATCTCGACCTGCTCGCCGGTCTGCAGGCTGTAGTTGAGCGGCACGATGCGCCCGTTGATCTTCGCGCCCCGGCAGTTGTGGCCAATCTCGGTGTGCACCCGGTAGGCGAAGTCCAGCGGCGTCGCGCCTTTCGGCAAGTCGATGGCGTGGCCGTCGGGGGTGAAGATGTAGACCCGGTCCGGCTCGATATCCACCCGCAGCTGCTCGGCCAGGCCGCCGATATCCCCCAGCTCCTCATGCCACTCGAGCACCTGACGCAGCCAGGAGATTTTCTCTTCGTAGTGGTTGGAGCCGGATTTGACGTCGGTGCCCTTGTAGCGCCAGTGGGCGCAGACCCCCAGCTCGGCCTCTTCGTGCATCGCATGGGTACGGATCTGCACTTCCAGCACCTTGCCTTCAGGGCCGATGACCGCCGTGTGCAGCGAGCGGTAACCGTTCTCCTTGGGGTTGGCGATGTAGTCGTCGAACTCTTTCGGAATGTGCCGCCACAGGGTGTGGACGATCCCCAGCGCGGTGTAGCAGTCGCGCATTTCCGGGACAAGCACGCGCACCGCGCGCACGTCGTAGATCTGGCTGAACTCCAGGCCCTTGCGCTGCATTTTGCGCCAGATCGAATAGATGTGTTTGGCCCGGCCGCTGATGTCGGCGTCGACGCCGGTGGCCTGCAGTTCGTTCTGCAGCTGGTTCATCACGTCGGAGATGAAACGCTCACGATCGAGGCGCCGCTCGTGCAGCAACTTGGCGATCTGCTTGTACTGCTCAGGCTCCAGGTAACGGAAGGACAGGTCCTCCAGCTCCCACTTGATATGGCCGATACCCAGGCGATGCGCCAGCGGTGCGTAGATGTCGAAGACTTCCCGGGCGACCCGGTTGCGCTTCTCGTCGTCGGCGTTTTTCACCGCGCGGATCGCGCAGGTCCGCTCGGCCAGCTTGATCAGTGCCACACGCACGTCATCGACCATCGCCACCAGCATCTTGCGCAGGTTTTCCACCTGGGCCTGGGTGCCGAGCACGAGGGATTGGCGGGGGCTGAGGCTGGCGCTGATCGCCGCCATGCGCAGCACGCCGTCGATCAGCTTGGCCACCACCGGACCGAAGCGCTGGCTGACAGCCGGCAGCGGAATCTGGCCTTCGCGGACGCCACGGTAGAGTACCGCGGCTACCAGCGAATCCTGATCCAGCTTGAGGTCGGCAAGGATCTCCGCGATCTCGAGGCCGGTGCTGAAACTCGACATGTCTTCGCCGCTGAGATTCTTCGCGGCGATGTGTTGTAGCTCTGCCTCACGAGCGAACTCGCAGGCTTCTTTCAAGGCTTCACGGTCCAGTGCCATGTCGACGCTGACCGCATGATCGAGCCACGCCTCGAGATTGATACTGCCGTCGGTGTTGATCGGCTGGTGCGCTCTCACCTGTACCATCTTGCTTTACCTTCCCTACGACGCACATTCAATGCGTCAAATCGCTGGCCTTCACTGCCAGTATTTCCTCGCTGGGCCGGCGAGTGCTACCTGACGGGCCAACGGATTAGACGAGCCATCCTAGCTCGCTTCAAATAACGCCATGGCCTCGACATGTGCCGTCTGAGGAAACATATCGAGGATCCCGGCACGTTTTAACCGGTAGCCCTGTCTGACCAGTTCGACTGTGTCACGCGCCAGAGTGGCAGGGTTGCATGACACATAAACCAGGCGCTTGGCGCCCAGGCTCGCAAGCTTGCGTACCACCTCGAAAGCACCGTCCCGAGGTGGGTCCAAGAGTACCGCAGAAAAGCCTTCGCGGGCCCACTCGGCATCGCTCAGGGGCTGCGATAAATCGGCCTGAAAAAACCGGGTGTTATGCAAATTGTTGCTAGCGGCATTCTCCGCGGCGCGCGCGACCATGGTCGCCACCCCTTCGACCGCCACCACTTCCCGAACCTTCTGCGCCAGCGGCAGGGCAAAGTTGCCCAGGCCGCAAAACAGATCCAGCACGCGCTCGTCGGCCTGCGGCGCCAACCACTCCAGGGCCTGCGCCACCATCGCCTCGTTGACCCCGGCGTTGACCTGGACAAAATCCCCCGGCCGATAAGCCAGCTGCAGATTCCACGGCTCCAGGCGATAGCCCAGGGCCTGGTCCGGGTCCACCGGTTGCGGCTCGCCTTCGCCATGCAGCCACAACTGGGCCTCATGGAAGGCGCAGAACGCCTGGAGAATCTCCAGGTCGGCCGCGGACAACGGCGCCATATGGCGCAGCAGCACGGCAATCGCCGAACCGCTGAACAGCTCCACATGCCCCAGCGCCTGCGGTTTGCTCAGGCGCTGCAGCATCGCCGGCAAGCGGCTCATGATCGGTTGCAAGGGCTGTACCAGCACCGGGCATTCGTCGATGGCGACTATGTCCTGGCTGCCGGCGGCACGAAAACCCACTTCGAGTTTTTTCGCCTTGGCGTCCCAGCGCACCGCGACCCGCGCCCGGCGTCGGTAGCCGAACTCCGGACCGCTCAAGGGCGCCGCCCATTCCTCTGGCTCGACACCGGCGACCCGCGACAGCTGCTCGGCGAGCATGCGCTGTTTCAGGGCAAGCTGTTCATCGTGGGGCAGGTGCTGCACGCTGCAGCCGCCGCAACGGCCGGCATGGGCGCAAGGCGCTGGCCGGCGCAGATCGCTGGCGCTGAACACCCGCTCGGTACGGGCTTCTACCACTTTGCCGTGGGCACCCAGCACTCGCGCCTCGACCTCTTCGCCCGCCAGTGCACCGACGACGAACCAGGTACGCCCTTCCAGGAAGGCAATGCCGCGGCCGTCGTTGGCCAGGCGCTCGATGGTCAGGCGCTGTTTTTTTCCAACGGGTATCTGCGCCGCCCGGCTCCCGCCCGCAGGCTGGAAGCGCAGGCCTCTGACTGGCTTAGCCATCAGTTGGGCGCATCGAAGATGCCGGTCGACAGGTAACGGTCGCCACGGTCACAGATGATCGCGACAATCACCGCGTTTTCGACTTCGCGGGACAGGCGCAACATCGCCGCCACCGCACCGCCCGAGGACACACCGCAGAAGATGCCTTCTTCGCGGGCCAGGCGCCGGGTCACGTCTTCGGCTTCGCTTTGCGTCATGTCGACGATGCGATCGACGCGAGTGGCCTGGTAGATCTTCGGCAGGTATTCCTGCGGCCAGCGGCGAATGCCGGGAATGGCCGAGCCTTCCATCGGTTGCAGGCCGATGATCTGCACGTTCGGGTTCTGTTCCTTCAGATAACGCGAAGTGCCCATGATGGTGCCAGTGGTGCCCATGGAGCTGACGAAGTGAGTGATGGTGCCCTCGGTCTGCCGCCAGATTTCCGGGCCGGTGCCGGTGTAGTGCGCTTCCGGGTTATCCAGGTTGGCGAACTGGTCGAGCACCTTGCCGCGACCTTCGGCCTGCATCTTCTCGGCCAGGTCGCGCGCGCCTTCCATGCCCTCTTCCTGGCTGACCAGGATCAGCTCGGCGCCATAGGCGGTCATCGCCGCCTTGCGCTCGGCACTGGAGTTGTCGGGCATGATCAGGATCATCTTGTAGCCCTTGATCGCCGCAGCCATGGCCAGGGCAATCCCGGTGTTGCCCGAGGTCGCCTCGATCAGCGTATCGCCGGGGTGAATCTGCCCACGCAGCTCGGCGCGAGTGATCATCGACAGCGCCGGGCGGTCCTTGACCGAACCCGCCGGGTTGTTGCCCTCGAGCTTGAGCAGCAGGGTGTTGCTGGTGACGCCAGGCAGGCGCTGCAAACGGACCAGCGGGGTGTTGCCGACGCAATCGGCGATGGTGGGGTACTGCAAGGTCATGGCGTATTCGCAATCCGGACTGCGGGGGCGACTATCATACCGGCAAACGTTCGCAGGCCATATCACGCAAAGTGAGGGTCTTATGGCTTAACGATATAAGGCAGCGAATCAGCCTCGGTCGAAGGCGCTTCCAGCACAACGGCAGCCCGCAGGCGCATGTTCAGGCGCAGCCCACGCCCGGCATTTTCCGCCCACAGTTGACCGCCCTGACGCTGCACGGCGTTGCGTGCGATGCTCAAGCCCAGGCCAAAACCGCCATTGCCCGGACGCGAGCCGTCGAGACGGGTAAAGGGATCGAAGATCCGCTGCAGATCGGCGTCGGCCACGCCAGGCCCCTCATCCTCCAGCCACAGCAGCCAATGCTCGCCCTGGCGCTGGCCGTCCAGCAGCACACGACCGCCCGCGGGCGAATGGCGAATGGCATTGCGCAGGATGTTTTCCAGGGCCTGGGCCAGGGTATTGAGGTTGCCCCGGACCCAGCACGAGGCGTCCAGCGCGCAGTGCAGTTGGGTGTTGGACCAGGCGCTTTCGAAGCAGGCGTTTTCCGTGAGCATTTCCCACAGGGCCTGGATCTGGATGTCTTCCTCGGCCAGCGGTGCCCGCTCGGTATCGAGCCAGGCCAGTTGCAAGGTGTCGTCCACCAGCCGCTGCATGCCATCGACTTCCCGCGCCAGCCGCTCGCGCAGTGCCGGCAGGCTCTGCTCGCCGTCGCAGGCGACCCGCAGGCGACTCAGGGGCGTACGCAACTCATGGGAAAGGTCGCGCAGCAATTGCTGCTGCAAGGCCACGGTGCCCTGCAGGCGCTCGGACATCTGGTCGAATGCCCGGCCCAGTTCGCCCAATTCGTCCTGGCGACTGGTGGTCTGGCTCGATAGCCGCGCATTCAGTTGATCGGCGCGCCAGGCGTTGGCCTGTTCGCGCAGCTGGTTCAGAGGCACCACCAGCAGTCGATACAGCCCGACACACAGCAACAGGGTGAACAGGCCGGGAATCACCCCATTGGTCAGTACCCGCCAGAACACCCGGTAGCGTCCGGGCATGAAGCGCTGGGGCAGCTCGATCACCAGGCTGCCGGCGGACGGGTCGTTGGGAAACGGAATCTTCAGCCAGGGCAAACCACGGGTATGGCGGCTGACCGGCCAATCCAGGCCGCGCAGGAAGGTCAGGTGCTGGCTCTCGGCTTCGCTCAGCGGATAACTGCCCAGCGACTGCAGGTCGCGGCCGATGACCCCGACCCAATGCCGCTCGCGCCCGGCCATGCCTTGCAACCAGGCATCGACCCCGGCGCTCTGTCCCTGGTTCCAGGCCTGTTCGGCCTCGGCGGCGTAGCCGGTCAGCGTGCCGCGGGCCTCGTCGGAGAGGAACAGGTTCTTCTGTTCCATATAGCGGCCCCAAGACCAGCTCAGCCAGATCATCAGCAGGCAGAAGGCGACCAGCAGACAGGCCAGCTTCCAGAACAGCGAATGTCTGCCGGGCAGCTCAGGCCATTTCATCGACGGCGCTCAGCACATAGCCCTTGCCCCAGACCGTGCGCACTTCCCGCGCGACATAACCGACCGCCTTGAGTTTGCGGCGGATCTGGCTGATGTGCATGTCCAGGCTGCGATCATGGGGCGCGTAGCCGCGCTGCAGCACATGCTGATAAAGGAAGGGTTTGCTCAGGACCTCGTCGCCGTTGCGGTTGAGCGTCTCCAGCAGGCGGTACTCGCTGCGGGTCAGCCCGGCCCACTGTTGCCCGTAATGCACGTCGCACAGCTCGTCGTCGAAACGCAGCCCCTGGGCTTCCTGCCTGAGCGGCGCCGGGGCCGGCCGGCGATCCAGGGCCACGCGCCGCAGGATGGCTTCGATCCGTACCCGCAGCTCGGCCATGCTGAAGGGCTTGGGCAGATAGTCGTCGGCCCCCAGGCGGAAACCGCTGATGCGATCGGCCTCGGCCCCCAGCGCCGACATCAGCAGCACCGGCGTGGAATGGCTCTGGCGAAAATGGGTGAGCACCGTCAGGCCGTCCATGCCCGGCAGCAGGATGTCCATCAGCACCACATCGAAAGACTGCTGGCGGGCCATCGTCAGCCCTTCCTGGCCGTTCTGGCACCAGGTGACATCAAAGCCACAACGCCCCAATTGCTCGTGCACATAGGCACCGAGCACCAGGTCGTCTTCGATGCTCAGGATCCGGGGGTGGCCGACAGATACGGGATTCATTGGCTTCTGCAAGTAATTCTCAGTTGGGCGATTATTCAAGATTGTCCGCGCCCGGGCAACCGGCACCGGTCGACAAAGCGCTCGCTACACCGGGGAGCTCGAGCGGTTCGACGATTAATTTTGCGAAGATTGCGGCAAAGCAAATGGCTACACTGCGCAGGTGGTGCGCACCGGATGTGCGCAGGATTCATTCAAAACGGCGTGGTAGCAGGAGAGTTGCGTGCTTAAGAAACTGGGGATCAAAGGCCGCGTGCTGTTGCTGACCTTGCTGCCAACCAGCCTGATGGCGTTGGTGCTGGGCGGTTATTTCACCTGGATGCAGCAATCGGACCTGCAAACCCAGCTTCTGCAACGCGGCGAAATGATCGCCGAGCAACTGGCGCCCCTGGTGGCGCCGGCCCTGGCCCACCAGAACACCACCCTGCTGGAACGCATCGCCACCCAGTCCCTGGAACAACAGGACGTGCGCGCGGTGAGCTTCCTCGCACCCGACCGTACGCCCCTGGCCCATGCCGGCCCGAGCATGCTCAACCAGGCGCCGACCGGTAACGGCAGCCAGATGCTGCAACGTACTGGCAGCGACGCCACGCGCTATCTGCTGCCGGTGTTCGGCCGTCACCGCAACCTGGCCGGCGACCTGATTCCCGACGAGTCCGACCGCCTGCTCGGCTGGGTCGAGCTGGAGCTGTCCCATAACAGCATGCTGTTGCGCGGTTACCGCAGCCTGTTCGCCAGCCTGCTGCTGATCACCGCCGGGCTGATCTGCACCGGCCTGCTGGCGCTGCGCATGGGGCGCACCATCAACAACCCGCTGAGCCAGATCAAACAGGCCGTCACCCAACTCAAGGACGGCAACCTGGAAACCCGCCTGCCCTTGCTTGGCAGCCAGGAGCTGGACGAACTGGCCTCGGGCATCAACCGCATGGCCGGCACCCTGCAGAACGCCCAGGAAGAACTGCAGCACAGCATCGACCAGGCCACCGAGGACGTCCGGCAAAACCTGGAGACCATCGAGATCCAGAACATCGAACTGGACCTGGCGCGCAAGGAGGCCCTGGAGGCCAGCCGGATCAAGTCGGAATTCCTGGCCAACATGAGTCACGAAATCCGTACCCCGCTCAACGGCATCCTCGGTTTCACCCACCTGTTGCAGAAAAGCGAGCTGACCCCGCGTCAGCTGGATTACCTGGGCACCATCGAAAAGTCCGCCGACAGCCTGCTGGGGATCATCAACGAAATTCTCGACTTCTCGAAAATCGAAGCCGGCAAGCTGGTGCTCGACAGCATTCCGTTCAACCTGCGCGACCTGTTGCAGGACACCCTGACCATCCTTGCCCCGGCCGCCCACGCCAAGCAGCTGGAACTGGTCAGCCTGGTGTATCGCGACACGCCGCTGTCGCTGGTGGGCGACCCGCTGCGCCTCAAGCAGATCCTCACCAACCTGGTGAGCAACGCCATCAAGTTCACCCGCGAAGGCACCATCGTCGCCCGCGCCATGCTCGAAGAAGAACACGAAGACAGCGTGCAACTGCGCATCAGCATTCAGGACACTGGCATCGGCCTGTCGAACCAGGATGTGCGCGCCCTGTTCCAGGCCTTCAGCCAGGCCGACAACTCGCTGTCGCGGCAACCCGGCGGTACTGGCCTGGGGCTGGTGATTTCCAAGCGCCTGATCGAACAGATGGGTGGCGAGATCGGCGTCGACAGTACGCCCGGCGAAGGTTCGGAGTTCTGGATCAGCCTGCGCCTGCCGAAAACCCGCGACGACGCCGAAGACCTGCCAGCCCCGCCGCTGCTCGGCAGGCGGGTCGCAGTGCTGGAGAACCATGAGCTGGCGCGTCAGGCCCTGCAGCATCAACTCGAGGACTGCGGCCTGGAAGTGACGCCGTTCAATACCCTGGAAGCCCTGACCAACGGGGTGACCGGAGTGCATCAGACCGAACAGGCGATCGACCTGGCGGTCCTCGGCATCACCACCAACGACATGCCGCCGGAACGCCTCAACCAGCACATCTGGGACCTCGAACACCTGGGCTGCAAAGTGCTGGTGCTGTGCCCAACCACCGAACAGACGCTGTTCCACCTGTCGGTGCCCAACCCTCACAGCCAGTTGCAGGCCAAACCGGCCTGCACCCGCAAGCTGCGGCGTGCCCTGGCCGATCTGGTCAACCCCAAGGCGGTGCGCAACGAGCCGAGCGAACCTATCGCCAGTCGCCCGCCACGGGTGCTGTGTGTCGATGACAACCCGGCCAACCTGCTGCTGGTGCAGACCCTGCTCGAAGACATGGGCGCCAAGGTGCTCGCGGTCGACAGCGGTTACGCAGCGGTCAAGGCAGTGCAGAACGAATCCTTCGACCTGGTGATGATGGACGTGCAGATGCCCGGCATGGACGGTCGCCAGAGCACCGAGGCGATTCGTCAGTGGGAGAGCGAACGCAACTGCACGCCGCTGCCGGTGATCGCCCTCACCGCCCACGCCATGGCCAACGAAAAACGCGCGCTGCTGCAAAGCGGCATGGACGACTACCTGACCAAACCCATCAGTGAGCGTCAGCTGGCTCAGGTGGTGCTGAAGTGGACCGGTCTGGCCCTGCGCAACCAGGGCCCGGAGCGCACTGGCGAACCGTCCGGCAATGGCCACGAGCTGCAAGTGCTGGATCACGACGAAGGTTTGCGCCTGGCCGCCGGAAAAGCGGACCTGGCCGCCGACATGCTGGCGATGCTCCTGGCTTCGCTGGAGGCCGATCGCGAAGCGATTCGTGCCGCTCGTGCCGCCAACGACCACAATGCCCTGATCGAACGGGTCCACCGCCTGCACGGGGCGACCCGCTACTGCGGAGTCCCGCAATTGCGCGCCGCCTGCCAGCGCAGCGAAACCCTGCTCAAGCAGGAAGACGTCAAGGCCTTCGCCGCCCTCGACGAACTCGAACGGGCGATCAACCGCCTGGCCACGGAGGCCCGCATCAACGCCTGACTCAGGGCAACGACAGGTTTGCCTCGAAAGCTCATGCTATGGGGCAACCTCCCACAAGGACGACGCCATGCGCACCATTCTCTTCAGCAGCCAGAACTATGACCGCGACAGCTTCCTCGGCGCCGAGCTGCCGCCGGGCATCGAGCTACAGTTCCAGGCCGCGCGCCTGAGCCTGGACACCGTGGCCCTGGCGGAGCACCACCAAGTGGTCTGCGCCTTTATCAATGACGACCTGAGCACCCCGGTGCTGGAACAGCTGGCCGCCGGCGGCACGCGCCTGATCGCGCTGCGCTCGGCCGGCTACAACCATGTCGACCTGGCCGCGGCCAAACGCCTGGGCCTGAGCGTGGTGCGGGTCCCGGCCTACTCGCCCCATGCCGTGGCCGAGCATGCCGTGGCCCTGATCCTGGCGCTGAACCGCCGCCTGCACCGCGCCTACAACCGCACCCGCGAAGGCGACTTCAGCCTGCACGGCCTGACCGGTTTCGACCTGGTGGGGAAAACCGTCGGCATAGTCGGCACCGGGCAGATCGGCGCCACCTTTGCCCGGATCATGGCCGGCTTCGGCTGCCAGTTGCTGGCCCACGATCCCTTCCCCAACCCGCAAGTCGAGGCCCTGGGCGCGCGTTACCTGAGCCTGCCGGAGCTGCTGGCCCAGGCGCAGATCATCAGCCTGCACTGCCCACTCACCGCCGACAGCAAACACCTGATCAACCGCCAGAGCCTGGCCCGGATGCAACCGGGGGCGATGCTGATCAACACCGGCCGCGGCGGCCTGGTGGATACCCCGGCGCTGATCGAGGCCCTGAAAAATGGCCAACTGGGCTACCTGGGGCTGGATGTCTACGAAGAGGAAGCGCAGCTGTTCTTCGAGGACCGCTCCGACCTGCCGCTGCAGGACGACGTGCTGGCGCGGCTGTTGACCTTCCCCAACGTGATAGTCACCGCCCACCAGGCCTTCCTCACCCGCGAGGCCCTGGCGGCGATCGCCGACACCACCTTGCACAACATCGCCGCCTGGGCCGCCGGCGCGCCCTGCAACCTGGTGGAAGGCTGAGCCGACGGACCGGCGGTAAGCGAAGGTCATCTGCCTGCAACCTGAGGTATCGGGGTGCGTGCTAGCATACGCGCCAGATTTGGAGGACCCATGGTCGAACACGATTTCCGCTACAGCCTGATGAACCCGCAACACACCCTGATCGAATGCCGCGCCCTGGTGCCTGGCCGCTATCAGGTCACCGGCAACGGTGGTTCCATCCGCAACGACGACGTGCTGATCGTCACCCTCAAGGGCAGCAAGGACCTGTCGATGCGCCTGACGGTGGAAACCGTGCGGCACCTGATCAACCCGGTCGGCCAGTGGGTCGCCGTGGCCCGCGGTCCGGTATTCGGCGAGCTGGCGATCCATCAGTGGCAGGTCAACTGTGACAGCTGCGCCACCGAGCTGAGCTTCGAGTTCGCGGTGGATGCCAAGCTGGGCAGCAAGGTGCAAAAGCCTGCGGCCAGCGCGCGGATCGCTGAGCTGGGCTGGATCGGCCAAGGGGAAAAACACCTCTGCCCGAAATGCCAGCGAGCCGCCCAATGAAACGCCTGGCGTTGACCGCCGCGTTCGGCGCCGGCCTGCTGGGTTGCGCGGCGGAGCCGGTGAAACTGCAGCAGGATCGCAGCTACATCCTGGAGTGGATCGGCGAGCGTCCGCTGATCGACTACAGCCACCTGACCATCACCCTCGGGGAAGACGGTCGCGCCTACGGCAACGGTGGCTGCAACCACTGGTTCGCGCCCTACACCCTGGAAGGCGACAAGCTCAGCTTCGGCAAGGTCGGCAGCACCCGCAAGATGTGCGCGCCCGCCCTGATGGAGCAGGAACGACGCTTCCTGCAGGCACTGGAAACCGTCCAGCGCTGGGACATTTCCCCGATCGAGCAAGTGCGCTTCTGGCCGGCCGAAGGCAAGCCGTTGCGCTGGTGGCTCGAGGAAGGTTGATCCCCTGTAGCCGCTGCCGCAGGCTGCGATAAGGTCCGNTGAGATCGCAACAGCCTTCAGGCCGATCGCAGCCTGCGGCAGCGGCTACGGATCAATGCCCGCGCAGGGCTTCCAGCTTCGCCATCACGCCCGCCGCGGTCTGTTCGCCCATCAGTTGCTCACGCACCTTGCCCTGGTCATCGATGATGTAGGTCACCGGCAGCCCTTCGCTGCGTGGCAAATCGAAAATCTCCGCCGGGTTCTGCGCCAGCACGGTGAACTTGATGCCCAGTTTTTCACTGGCGCTCTTCAATTCCTCGCCCTGGACGTTATCGAAATTGACCCCCAGCACACTCACCGACTGGCCCTTGAGCCCTTCGGCCAATGCATTGAGCTCGGGAATCTCGGTGCGGCACGGCCCACACCATTCGGCCCAGTAATTGAGCACCAGCCACTGCTTGTCCACGCGCTCGGCGGCGACTTTCCGGCCATATTGATCGACCCCGTAATCGTTACCGCAGCCGCTCAGCAACAAGGTGCCGATGATCGCCAATGCCGCTGCCAGTTGCCTTGCCATGCCTTGATCCTTGTATTGAAAAAAATCAGTCAAACCCGCTTTCTCGTGCGACCCATCGCCTCGCAAGGTTCAGGACTGCCCGTCGCACAGGTAGAATAGCCGCCACCTTACGCAAGATGCGACCCGCCCATGACCGATCTGACGCTTTATCACAACCCGCGCTGCTCGAAATCCCGCGGCGCACTGGAACTGCTGGAAGCCCGTGGCCTGGCCCCGACCGTGGTCCGCTACCTGGAAACCCCACTCGACGCCGCCCAGCTGCAAAGCCTGCTGGGCAAGCTCGGGATCGGCGCCCGCCAGCTGCTGCGCACCGGCGAAGACGAGTACAAGAGCCTCAACCTGGCCGACGCCAGCCTGAGCGAAGCGCAGCTGATCGCCGCCATCGCCGCGCACCCGAAACTCATGGAGCGGCCGATTCTCGAAGTCGGCGACAAGGCCATCATCGGCCGGCCGCCGGAGAATGTGCTGGAGATCCTGCCTTGAGTACGCCGTACATCCTGGTTCTCTACTACAGCCGCAACGGCTCGACCAACGAGATGGCCCGGCAGATCGCCCGGGGCATCGAACAAGGTGGCCTGGAAGCGCGCCTGCGCACCGTGCCGGCGATATCCGCCGACTGCGAGGCCGTGGCCCCGAGCATCCCGGAAGACGGCGCGCTGTACGCCAGCCTCGACGACCTGAAGCACTGCTCCGGCCTGGCTTTGGGCAGCCCGACCCGTTTCGGCAACATGGCCGCGCCGCTGAAGTACTTCCTCGACGGCACCAGCAACCTGTGGCTGACCGGCGCCCTGGTGGGCAAGCCGGCCGGGGTGTTCACCTCCACCGCCAGCCTGCACGGCGGCCAGGAAACCACCCTGCTGTCGATGATGCTGCCGCTGCTGCACCACGGCATGCTGATCACCGGCCTGCCCTACAGCGAATCGGCCCTGCTGGAAACCCGTGGCGGCGGCACGCCTTACGGTGCCAGCCACCATGCCGGCGCCGACGGCAAGAGCCCGCTGAACGAGCACGAGGTCGCCCTCTGCCGCGCCCTGGGCCTGCGCCTGGCCAAGACTGCCCTGCAACTGGAGAGCAGCCGTGGCTAAAAAGCCCAAGGTCCTGCCGGCCATCGAATGGCTGGAGCCGCGCGTACGCATCACCCGGGTGCTGAGCCTGATCTGCTTTTTCGGCCTGGTCGGCCTGCTCTGCGGCTACTACCTGTTCGTCGCCGACCTGCACGGCGCCCGGCCCTGGGTGATCCTGCTGATCGAACTGGTGCCGCTGCTGCTGATGGCGCCAGGCATGCTGGTGGGCAGCGCGCGCGGGCACTCCTGGATGTGCTTTGTGGTGAACCTGTATTTCATCAAGGGCGCGCTGGCCGCCTACGACCCGAACCGGCAGCTGTTCGGCATCCTGGAGATGCTCGCCAGCCTGGCAGTGTTCTGCTCGGCCCTGCTCTACGTGCGCTGGCGCTTCCAGCTCAATCGCAAGCTGGCGGGTGAAGGCGAGGTCAGCGCCGCCTGACAGTGCGCTATCG
>NZ_JBQENK010000003.1:0-131264 GCF_052044735.1 Pseudomonas sp. 22526 | reverse complement strand
CCCGCGATGAGGTCAACGCCGAATCAGTGGTTAACCGTATACGCCAGCATCATCGAGATCTGGCACAGCGGCCGGCCACTTTCGGCGTGCCACTGGTTGAAGGCGCCCTGCACGGTGGCCAGGTCCTTGAGGCTGCTGGGCACCTTGTCGATGATCTGCTGCGCATTCAGCGCCGCCACCACGTCATAGGTCGGCACGAAGGTGTCCTTGCCGACCATCCGCAGAAAGCGCGGGGCCGACAGGCCGCCCAACTGGTGACCGTGCTTGGCCAGGTACTTCCACAGGCCGACGATGTCAGTCACCGGCCAGTCGGCGATCAAGGCGCCGAAGCTGCCCTTCTCCTTTTCCACGTCCAGCACCATCTGCGCATTGCGCGGCACGCTCTTGAGCTTGCCCAGGTGGCGAATGATCCGCGCGTCCTGCATCAGCCGCTCGAGGTGCTCGGCGCCCATCAGCACCACTTTCTCCGGGTCGAAACCGAAGAACACCTCTTCGAAGGCTGGCCACTTGGCGTCCACCAGGCTGTGCTTCAAGCCGGCGCGAAACACCCGCAGGGCCAGGGTCGAGAGATAACGGTCATCGCTGATCTTGCGCAATTGCGCCGGGGTTTTCGGCACTGGCAGATGGGCTTCCAGCTCGGCCGCCGAACCGAAGCGGTTCAGACAGTATTCGTGCAGCCACTTGTAATCGCGCATGCCCTCTCCTAATGACGATAAAGAAACGGCGCTCAGAGGAGCGCCGTGATTCCAGGATACAGAGCCGCGAAACGACTCAGAGGTTCACCACATTGACGAAACGCGAGGCCGCGGTTTCGTCGATCTTCAGGCTGGTGAAGTCGAACAGGTTGCGGTCCGCCAGCTGCGACGGCACCACGTTCTGCAGGCCGCGGAAAATGCTTTCGGTACGGCCCGGGGTCTTGCGTTCCCATTCCTGGAGCATTTCCTTGACCACCTGGCGCTGCAGGTTTTCCTGGGAGCCGCAGAGGTTGCACGGGATGATCGGGAACTGCTTGAGGTCGGAATAGGCCTGGATGTCCTTCTCGCTGCAATAGGCCAGCGGGCGGATCACCACGTTGCGACCGTCATCGGCCCGCAGCTTGGGCGGCATGGCCTTGAGCGAGCCGTTGTAGAACATGTTGAGGAAGAAGGTCTCGACGATGTCGTCGCGATGGTGACCCAGGGCCATCTTGGTCGCGCCGATTTCGTCGGCGAAGGTGTACAGGGTGCCGCGACGCAGGCGCGAGCACAGCGAGCAGGTGGTCTTGCCTTCCGGTATCAGTTCCTTGACCACCGAGTAGGTGTCCTTCTCGACGATGTGGTACTCCACACCCAGTGTCTCGAGGTAGGCCGGCAGCACGTGCTCGGGGAACCCGGGCTGCTTCTGGTCCATGTTCACGGCGACGATGTCGAACTTGATCGGTGCAACCTTCTGCAGGTGCATCAGCACGTCGAGCATGGTGTAGCTGTCCTTGCCGCCGGACAGGCAGACCATGACCTTGTCGCCGTCTTCGATCATGTTGAAGTCGGCGACCGCTTCCCCGGCCTGGCGGCGCAAGCGTTTCTGCAGTTTGTTCTGGTTGACCGTAAGAGTGCCCATGGCGCTTGAAATCCGCGGTGTGTGACGAAAAGCCGGATATTTTACGCAAAAACCGCGCGCGGGCGAAGCGCCGGGCGCCAGCTGACCAATCAAATCGCCGAATGCGATTACCAGCCGCGCCGACAGCGCGATTTGCTCTAACGCCTGCGCCTTTTGCAAGTCAGCCCTCTCTATACTGCGACATAAGGTCGCACGCATATTCAGACCTTTACTTACTTGGCCGCTGGCCCGTAGGCGCTCCGTTGGGGGGCGATGGCAATAACAAAGGAGTGACTGACTATGATTCATCATGTCGTGGGACTCTTCACCCACCCCGATCAGGAATGGCGAGAAATACGTGGCGACGAAGAGGAAAGCATCAGCCACATGTACCTCACCCACACGCTGATTCTCGCGGCGATTCCAGCGATTTCGGCGTTTATCGGCACCACCCAGGTCGGTTGGGTCATCGGCAATCGAGCGCCGGTCATGCTGACCATGGAAAGCGCGCTGTGGATGACCATCATGTCGTACCTGGCGATGCTTGGCGGGGTTGCGGTCATGGGCGCCTTCGTCCACTGGATGGCCCGCACCTACGACGCCAGCCCAAGCCTGGCGCGCTGCATCGCGTTCGCCACCTATACCGCGACGCCCCTGTTCATCGGCGGCCTGGCGGCGCTGTATCCGCACATGTGGCTGGGCATGATCGTCGGCACGGCCGCCATCTGCTACACCGTCTACCTGCTGTATGTCGGGTTGCCGACCTTCATGAACATTCCCTCGGACGAAGGTTTCCTGTTCTCAAGCTCCGTACTGGCCGTTGGGCTGGTGGTGCTGGTCGCGATCATGGCGTTCACCGTGATCGTCTGGGGTCTTGGCGTCGGCCCCGTTTACACCAACTGACGTCGCTCAAAAAACAAACACAATCTGCCAACACAGGCCGCCGCAAGGCGGCCTTCCAATCTGCGCAACGACCATTCGGCGCCTGGACGATTCGGAATGCATCAGCTTTGCGGCATACTCACTCGCTCTGGAGAGCCGTTAAGCATGCCCGAGCAACTCAATACCCGCGTCGAAGACTGTTTCCAACTCGCTGAATCCTTTTTCAAACGACCTTTCAAACGCCCGGTGGTCAGCCTCAAATTGCGCGGCCAGAAAGCCGGTGTCGCCCACCTGCACGAGAACCTGCTGCGCTTCAACCCGCAGCTGTACCGGGAAAACACCGAAGACTTCCTCAAACAGACCGTGGCCCATGAAGTCGCGCACCTGATCGCCCACCAACTGTTCGGCGAGCGCATTCAGCCCCACGGCGAAGAATGGCAACTGATCATGCGCGGCGTGTACGAACTGCCGCCCAATCGCTGCCACACCTACGAGATCCAGCGTCGCAGCGTGACCCGCTACATCTATCGCTGCCCCTGCGACAACGATTTCCCGTTTTCCGCCCAGCGCCATCGCCTGGTCGCCCAGGGCCGGCGTTATCTGTGCCGGCGTTGCCGGCACACCCTGGTGTTCAGCGGCGAAATGCGGGTGGAGTGAGCCCGGCCCTACAGGATGACTCGGCCCTGGCGCAGTTCGGCGATGCGCTGCGCGCTGTAACCCAGCTCGGCCAGCACCTGATCACTATGCGCGCCCAGTTCCGCCCCGATATGCCGAGGCTCCGGCAGCCCCTGGGAAAACTTCAACGGACAGGCCATCTGCGCCTGGTAGCTGCCATCGCCACGCGGCACTTGACTGACCAGCTGCCGCGCCTGCAACTGCGGATGCGCCACCGCCTCCGCCAGGCCCAGCACCGGCTCGACGCAGGCATCGACCGCGGCGAACAATTCGCAGAGCTCGGCAAAATCACGTTTCTCGAACTCGACCTGCAAGGCCAGCTTGAGCGCCTGCTGCTGTTCCGGTTGCGGTGACAGCCCCTGGGCCGCCAGTTCCGGACGCCCGAGGGCCTTGCACAGCGCCTGCATGAACGGCGGTTCCAGGCTGCCCACCGACAGCCAGCGACCATCCCGACTGCGGTAATAGTCATAGAAGCTGCCGCCATTGAGTACCTGCTGCTCCGCCGCGGGCTCGATTCCGCACGCCAGGTAGCCTGCCCCGGCCATAGCGTTCAGGCTGAACACGCAATCGGTCATGCTCACATCCAGGTGCTGCCCCAGGCCGCTGTGCTGGCGGGCAATCACCGCCGCCAGCAGGCCGATGACTCCATGCAGCGAACCTCCGGCGATGTCCGCCGCCTGGATGCCCAGGGGCAGCGGCCCGCTGTCCTTGCGCCCGGTGTAGCTGGCCAGGCCCGCCAGGGCCAGGTAATTGATGTCATGGCCGGCGCGATCACGGTACGGGCCGGTCTGGCCGTAACCGGTGATCGAGACATAGATCAGCTTCGGGTTGAGCGCCTTCAACGCCTCGTAGCCCAGCCCCAGACGCTCCATCACCCCGGGGCGGAACTGCTCCAGCACGATGTCGTACTCCAGCACCAGCTGGCGGATCACCTCCAGCGCCTCGGGCTGCTTGAGGTCCAGCGCCAGGCTGCGTTTATTGCGATTGAGGTAGGCATGGCTGGCGGAGACGCCCTGGTCGTGGGGCGGCAGCACCCGCAGCAGGTCCATGCGGGTCGGCGATTCGATGCGCAGTACCTCGGCGCCCATGTCCGCCAGCAGCAAGGAGGCGAACGGCCCCGGCAGCAGCGTGGAGAAATCCAGTACCTTGAGTGACGCCAGTGGCCCTTGCATGAGCACTCTCCCTTGCCGATTGATTGCCCACAGAGTAGGCAGCGTCTCGAGGCCCGGCAATCACCGCAAGCGCCACCCGGGCTGACCGTTACGCTCAAACACCGGGCATGAAAAAACCCGCCGGAGCGGGTTTTTCATCAACGCGGTGAAGTTACTTCACAGTCGTCGGGGTTGGACCTTCGGCTACGCCCAGGTCATCTTCTTCGCGGGTGTCGCTGATCGCACGGCCACCGGAAGCCAGTTCGGCCTGCAGCTGGTCTTCGTCCAGCTCCTTGACCCACTTGGCGACCACTACGGTGGCTACCGCGTTACCGACCAGGTTGGTCAGCGCACGGGCTTCGGACATGAAGCGGTCGATACCCAGGATCAGCGCCAGGCCGGCCACCGGCAGGTGACCCACGGCCGACAGGGTCGCCGCCAGCACGATGAAGCCGCTACCGGTCACGCCAGCAGCACCTTTGGAGGACAGCAGCAGCACCAGCAGCAGGGTGATCTGGTGGGTGATGTCCATGTGGGTGTCGGTCGCCTGGGCGATGAACACGGCCGCCATGGTCAGGTAGATCGAGGTACCGTCGAGGTTGAAGGAGTAACCGGTCGGGATCACCAGACCCACTACCGATTTCTTCGCGCCCAGGCGTTCCATCTTGATCAGCATGCGTGGCAGGGCCGATTCCGACGAGGAAGTACCCAGCACGATCAGCAGCTCTTCACGGATGTAGCGGATCAGCTTCAGCACGCTGAAACCGTGGGCGCGGCAGATACCGCCCAGCACCACCAGCACGAACAGCACGCAGGTGATGTAGAAGCAGATCATCAGCTGGCCCAGCTGCACCAGCGAACCCACGCCGTAGGCGCCGATGGTGAAGGCCATGGCACCCAGCGCACCGATCGGCGCGAGCTTCATGATCATGTTGATGATGTTGAACATCACGTGGGCGAAGCGATCGATGAAGTCCAGCACCGGCTTGCCGTAGGCACCCAGGCGGTGCAGGGCGAAACCGAAGATCACCGAGAACATCAGCACTTGCAGGATGTCGCCGTTGGCGAAGGCGCCGACGATGGTGTTCGGAATGACATTGAGGATAAAGCCGACGATGCTCTGGTCCTTGCCGGCGGTGACGTAGGCCGCCACTTTCGAGGCATCCAGGGTGGATACATCGATGTGCATGCCGTTGCCCGGCTGCACGACGTTGACCACGACCAGGCCGATCAGCAGGGCGATGGTCGAAACGATTTCGAAGTACAGCAGCGCGTAGCCACCGGTCTTGCCCACCGATTTCATGTTCTGCATGCCAGCGATACCACTGACGACGGTACAGAAGATGATGGGCGCGATGACCATCTTGATCAGTTTGATGAACCCGTCACCCAGGGGCTTGAGGGCCACACCGGTCTGCGGGTAGAAGTGACCGAGCAGGATGCCGATGGCGATGGCAACGATCACCTGGAAATACAGGGATTTGTACAGTGGCTGACGAGTCGTCATTGCAAAGTTCCTCAAGAGCACCGTTGCACACCATCCATCGATGCACACGACGCCTAAAGTGCGAACCCTCCTGCACTGGAGGGATTTGTTGTGTAGAGCTGCGGGGAACACCTCTGGTTGCTCCCTACTCCTCGCTCGCTATCGCAAAGCCCGTGCCAGCTTGCCAAAAAACCCTGAAGGCCTTTGGACATCAGGGTTTGCGCTCGCCCTTCGCTATCGCCGCCCCTGAGTGAAGTGGCGGATTTCCGCCCATCGCCCGCCTCTCGTCCTACAATTTGGCGGATATCCGCCTTGCCCAGTCGTCGGCGGCTGTTAACATCCGCCACTCAATGGCCGGATCAACCTTCATGCGCGAACGCACCATCGCCAGTCATTTCGCCCGTGCCGCCCTGGGCGGGGCCCGCCGGCGGGGCTACGACTATTCGGAGTTGCTGCAGACCCTGGGCATCAGCCTCGAACTGCTGAACGAACCCAAGGCCCGTATCGCCCCCGAGCAGTTCGCCAGCCTGCTGCAACAGCTCTGGCAAGTCCTGGATGACGAGTACCTGGGGTTCGGCGACGGCCCGAGCAAACGCGGCACCTTCGCCATGATGTGCCACGCCCTGATCCACTGCAGCAACCTGGAGAAGGCCCTGCAGCGTGGCCTGCTGTTTTACAGCCTGTTCCCCCAGGCGCCGCGGCTGAGCCTGACGCGCGAAGGGGACATGACCCGCCTGAGCCTGGACGACGCGGCGCTGTGGGACCCGGACCACTTCCTCAGCGAGAGCCTGCTGGTGATCTGGCATCGCCTCGGCAGTTGGCTGATCGGCCAGCGCATCCGCCTCGAACAGGCCTGTTTCAGCTACCCGAAACCCGAGCACGGCAACGAATACGACCTGCTGTTCCCCTGCCCCCTGGTGTTTTCCCGCGACCGCAGCAGCCTGCTGTTCCACAGCCGCTACCTGAGCATGCCGCTGCTGCAGGACGAACGAACCCTCAAGCACTTTCTCGAACGCTCCCCCGCCGACCTGCTGGCTCGCCCGGACGACGGCGACAGCCTGAGCAGCCAGCTGCGCCGCCTGCTCAGCCGCGACAGCAACCATTGGCCGGACCTGGAAAGCATCGCCCAGCACCTGCACATCAGCCCGCAGACCCTGCGCCGGCACCTGCGCGAAGAAGGCACGAGCTTTCAGGAATTGAAGGATCAGTTGCGGCGCGATATCGCCATCTACCACCTGCGTCGGGCCGACCTGTCATTGCAACAGATCGCCGAGCAGACCGGCTTTTCCGAGCCATCGGCCTTTCACCGCGCGTTCAAGAAGTGGACCGGGCTGACGCCGGGCGCCTACCGCGCCCAGGAAACCTGAGCGCGCCGGTCAAATCGCCGGGAAGAGAATGCGGAACGCCGCCCCGCCCAGGGCCGAGTCTCCAAGGGTCAGCTGGGCGCCGTAGCTGTCGATGATGTCCTTGACCACCGCCAGGCCGATCCCCTGCCCCGGATGCTGGCGATCCAGCCGTTCGCCACGCTGGAGAATCCGCGCCCGCTGATCCGGCGGCACGCCCGGCCCGTCGTCCTCGACACACAACTGCGCGCCGTGGAGGTCTTGGCGGACACTGATGCGCACTTCGCTCAGGCACAGGCGATAGGCGTTCTCCAGCAGGTTGCCCAGCAATTCGAGCAAGGCCCCATGCTCGATCGGCACATAGCAGCGCTCCGGCAGGTCGAACGAAACCCGTACCTGTTTGTCGCGATAGACCTTGTCCAGGGTGTCGCACAGGCTTTTCAGCACCGGACGCAGACGCACCTGGTGCCGCACCAGGCCGCTCTTGCGCAGGCTGGCACGCTGCAACTGGTAGCTGATCTGCTGGCTCATGCGTTCGATCTGGGTCTGCAGCACCCAGGCCTGTTCGCGGTCCTGCGGGCGCAGGGCCATGTCTTCGCTGACCCCTTGCAGCACCGTCAGCGGGGTTTTCAGGCTATGGGCCAGATCGTCCAGGGAATCGCGATAACGGCTGCGTTGCTCGCGCTCGCTGTGCAACAGACGGTTCAACGAACCAGTCAGGCGCAACAGCTCGCGCGGATGTTCTTCGCTGAGGCTTTCCCGGGTACCGCTTTCGATTTCGTCCAGCTCCTGGCTCAGCCGGCGCAAGGCCTGCAGGCCCCAGGTCAAGCCGAGCCAGAGCAGCGCCAGGAGCACCAGCAAGGCGGCGCCGAAACCTAGGTAAAGGTTTTCCCGCACCCCTTCCAGGGTCAACTGGTACTCACGCACCGGCTGCAAGGCGACGATGCTGAACGCCGCGCTTTTACCGCCCAGCAGCTTGACCTCGACGTCGTAGACGAAAAACTCCTGGCCGTTGGCTTCGCGGATACGCGCAAACTCGTTGCCGCGCCCGTCATAACGCGGCTTGTAGTTGATGTTCTCTTCCTGGGTCGCCTTGGAACGCCAGACCAGCCGCCCCTCCCGGTCATAGATGTAGCCCAGGAGGCGGCTGTCGGTCAGGTTGAAACGCTCATCCGGCAGTTGCGCCGGCATTTGCAGGTGATTGCTCTCGACCCGGGCCGCCGAGATCAGCGTGGTCACGTCGGAGGCCAGGCGCTGCTCGATGGAATCCTGCAGCGCCAGGCTGAACGCGCCTTGCATGGCCGGCAACAACGCCAGCATGAACAACACCGCCAGCGTCGTGGCCGCCAGCATCAGGCGCAGGCGTAACGATCGGATCATCGGCAGCGCTCGTTGAACAGGTAACCCAGGCCACGCACGGTATCGATGGGCTTGAAGCCCGAAGGGCCTTCCAGCTTGCGCCGCAGGCGGCCGACCAGCACTTCGATCACGTTCGGATCGCGCTCGTCATCGTCCGGGTACAGCTGTTCCATCAACCTGTCCTTGGCCACCACCTGTTGATGGTGGCGCATGAGGTACTCGAGAATCCGGTATTCGTAGGCGGTCAGCGCCAGCGGTTGTTCGTCGAGCGAGGCCTGCTTGCGATTCAGGTCGAGCAGCAGCGGGCCGGCGATGATGGTCGATTGAGTGAACCCGCTGGAGCGGCGCAGCAGCGCATTCAGGCGCGCGTCCAGTTCCTCGAACTGGAAGGGCTTGACCACATAGTCGTCGGCGCCGGCGGCCAGCCCTTCGACCTTGTCCTGCCAGTTGCCGCGAGCCGTCAGGATCAGGATCGGAAACGCCTTGCCCCGCGAGCGCAGCTGGCGGATCAGGTCCAGCCCGCCCATGCCCGGCAGGCCCAGGTCGATCACCGCCAGGTCATGGTTGAACTGCTCGGTCTGATACAGCGCCTCCTCGGCATTGGCCACGGACTCGACCACATGGCCGCTGTCCGTGAGGCGGGTTTGCAAGTGATGGCGCAGCAGCGCCTCATCTTCAACGACGAGCAGTTTCATGCGGCTCTCCCAGGCAAAATTCGACATCTCCAAGGGCACTCAGGTGCCCTGATCGTATATATGGCAACGCCGGATCCTGCCTTGGCAGATCCGGCGCGGTCAGAACCAGGACGGAATGTTAGAAAGCGTAGTTGGCCGACAGGTAGGTCTGGGCGCTGCTGGTCAGGCTCAGCGAACCCTGCTTGCTGCCACTGCGCTCGCTCATCTCGGTGCTGGCATTGCTGCGCAGGTAACGGTAACCCAGTTCGACCGAAGTGTTCTGTGAAACCTGCTGCAGGACACCGGCCTGCACGCCAACGGCATAACCGATGTCGCTGTCGCGGCTGAAGCCTGGGGAATCCTGGGTCAGCTTGGTCAGGCCCGCGGTACCGCCGCCGAACAGCTTGGTGCTGCTGGTCACTGGCAGGAACACATCGTAGCTGCCGAGCAGGTTTTCCTGGCGCAGTTTAATGCCATTGTGGGAACCGGAGACATTGTCGTAGGTGGCGTAGTAGCGGTGCTGGTCATTCTGCTGACCCAGGCGCACGCCCCAGGTGTTGTCCTTGCCGATCACACCGTCGGCGTTCGGGTTGTTCAGGTTGCTGTTGAGCAGGCTGGACTTCTTGACCTTGTCGCTGGTCTGGCCGTAGGTAAGGCTGGCGAAGTTGCTGTCGGCGGCCTGGACGACAGCGCTGGCGCCGAGAACAGTGAAGGCCAGGATCATCTTCTTGAAAGTAGTCATGGGGGTGTTTCCTCATTCGCTATGTGTTTTTGGGTACGGGGCCAGACTACCGACCCCGCCCTGAACTCCCCCTGAACACACTCTGAACCTCGGCTGAATCAAATCGACTCGGCTGTCTGGCAGTCTTTTAAAGGAGAACGGACCATGCGCGCGCTTTTCGCTTGCTTGTTGTTGGCTTTCTGCGGCTTGAGCCAGGCAGCCATCAAGACCCAGGAAATCCCCTATCAGAGCCCTGACGGCACCCGGTTCATCGGCTACTACGCCTATGACGACAGCCTGCAAGGGCCACGTCCCGGAGTGGTAGTGGTGCATGAATGGTGGGGCCTGAACGACTACGCCAAACGCCGGGCCCGGGACCTAGCGGCCTTGGGCTACAGCGCCCTGGCCATCGATATGTACGGCGACGGCAAGAACACCGAGCACCCGAAAGACGCCATGGCCTTCATGCAGGCCGCCTCGAAAGACAGTGCCGCCGCCAGCGCGCGCTTCAAGGCCGGGCTCGATTTGCTGAAGAAACAACCGCAGACCGACCCGGACAAGCTGGCCGCGATCGGCTACTGCTTCGGCGGCAAGGTGGTGCTGGATGCAGCGCGCCAGGGCCTGCCTCTACTGGGGGTGGTGAGTTTCCATGGCGCCCTGGTCACCAACACCCCGGCCACCCCGGGCAGCGTCAAGGCGAAAATCCTGGTCGAACACGGCGCCCTCGACAGCATGGTCACCGCCGATAACGTCAGCGCCTTCAAGGCAGAAATGGACAAGGCCGGCGCCGACTACCAGTTCGTCAACCTCGAGGGCGCCAAACACAGCTTCAGCAATCCGGATGCCGACCGCATGAGCCACGGCGAACATGGCGGGCTGGACATCGGCTACAACAAGGCCGCCGATGAACGCTCATGGGCGGACATGCAGGCGCTCTTCAAGAAACTGTTCGACTGATCCCCCACCGACCGCCCCGGGGGGGCCTCAACTCCCGGGACAGCGGCATCAAGGCCGACAGTTGCCAGGCTACCCTCCAGCCTTACAACCCGGCAAAATGCCTGGCATGAATCTCATCCCTACTCTCCCCGCCTGCTGCACCCCACTCGACGACCAGTGGCCGCTGCCCGACGCCCTGCCGGACACCGTCCTGCTCGGCACCCATTTCGATGCTTCGCGCCTGGCCAGCGACGACTTCCAACTCAGCGCCATCGAGCCGCCCGCAAGCATTCAACGTTCGGTGGCAAAACGGCAGGCCGAGTTTCTCGCCGGGCGCTTCTGCGCCCGCGCCGCTCTGCAACGCCTGGACGGCCTGGACTGCATTCCGCCGATCGGCGAGGACCGGGCGCCAGTCTGGCCGGCGCACATCAGCGGCTCGATCACCCACAGCACCGGGCGTGCCGCGGCGATCGTCGCGCGCAAGGAGCATTGGCGCGGGCTGGGCATGGACCTGGAGAACCTGCTCAACACCGAACGGGCGGAACGCCTGGCGGGAGAAATCCTCATCCCGGCCGAAATGCAGCGCATGGCCGCCGCCCCACGGGAGCAACTGGCGCTCTGGGTCACCCTGACCTTTTCGGTGAAGGAAAGCCTGTTCAAGGCGCTGTACCCGATCGTCCAGCGACGCTTCTATTTCGAACACGCCGAAGTGCTGGAGTGGACGGCCAGCGGCCAGATCCGCCTGCGCCTGCTGACCGACCTGTCCAGCGAATGGCGCAGTGGCAGCGAGCTGGACGCGCAATTTGCGCTACAAGACGGACAACTGCTGAGTCTGGTCAGCATCCGGGCTTGATGCCCGGCTGAACCTGAGCGCAAGCCCTCAACCTTTATCCTGATGCCGTGGCCAACTCAAGCTGAAGCAGGCGCCGCCGAGGGTCTTGCTCCTGCTGATCAACGCCCGGCCGTCGTGCCAGTGAATGATCCGCCGCACGATCGACAAGCCCAGGCCGTGACCGCCCGAAGCGCGGGTACGGCTGTCATCCAGGCGCAGGAACGGGGTAAAGATCCGCTCCCAGGCGCTTTCCGGAACCCCCGGGCCATCGTCCTCGACGTCGACCCGGCAACGCATCTGCCCCACCTGGTAACTGACCAGCACCTGCGACTCGGCGTGGCGCATGGCGTTGCTCACCAGGTTCTGCAACGCCCGATGCAGATAGCGCGGCTCGGCCTCGACCCAGGCGCCATCGCAATCCGCCGCGGACAGGCACGAACCGCGCTGCACCTTGACCTGCGCCCGCAACGGCGCCAGCTCGCTGATCACCTGGTTGATCAGGGCATCCAGATCGATGCGCTGGAAGTTCAGCGCCGGCGAACCCTGCTCCAGCCGCGCATAGGTGAGCATTTCGTCCACCAGCCGGTCGAGGTCCTGGATATCGTTGTCCATGCCCTCCATATACTTGTCCCGGGCCTGGGGCGTCGTCGCCGAGCCGATCATCTCCAGGCCGAAGCGCAGGCGCGCCACCGGCGTGCGCAACTCGTGGGACACCGCGCGCACCAGCTCGCGCTGGATCGCCAGCAAGCGCTGCAAGTGCTCGGCCATGCCGTTGAAGGCCGCCGCCAGCCGCCCCACGGAGTCGGCGCCACCGGCCGGCACCCGGGCTTCCAGGCTGCCCTTGGCAATGCGCGTGGCCGCCGACTCCAGGCCACGCAAGCGTCGCTCCAGCTGACGTACCAATAAATAGACGATCAGGCCGATCAGGCTCAGGCCCAGCACCGCGATCAATACCAGCCACTGCGGTGGGTAGGGATTCATCTGGTACAGCGGGCCGATTTCCAGCACCCAGGGCGTACCCACCATGCCCGCGAACACCCGGATCGAGTCGCCGCCCTTGCCCAGGGCCATCACCGTATCGCCTTCGGAAACCCGGCGGCGCTGGTCCTCGTCCATGTCCGCGTCGTCCTGGGTGACCAGGTGCATATCGAAGCCGAAGCCCTTGTCCTTTTTCAGCGCCGCCAGGCGTTCCGGCTGCTCGGCCACTGGAAAGCGCACCAACTCGTCGGCCAGCAAATAGATAGTGGCCCGCGCCAGCTGCTCGCTGATCTGCTGCACCTCACCGGTCAGCAACAGTTGTTCCCGCTCGCTGACCAGACGATAGACCCGCGCCGCGTAAGGCCCGGTCTGCTCCACCAGGGCCTGGCCACGCAGCACCCGGTTGCGCTGCCCGAGGTCGAGGCCGGTCTGGGTGAAGGTTTGCAGGGTCAGCGGAATACCCAACAAGCGCTCCCACACCGCCAGGGCACGGCGGCGCTCGATTTCGCTCATGGGTTGCAGGTTGTCGGCCATCAGCGAGAACGTGCCGTGGGCCAGGCGCTCGCGGTATTGCTCGCTGCGCACCTGGTTGAGCAGGTGCAGCGCCAGCACACCCAACAGCGCCACCAGAATCAGGGCAGCGCACATGCCACCGTAGATGCGCAGGAATATGGAGTTCACGGCAACAGGTCGGCAGCGGCTTCGGGGACGAACAGATAACCCTTGCTGCGGATGGTCTTGATCAGCCGCGGGTGTTCCGGGTCGTCGCCGATTTTCGGGCGGATCCGCGAAATGCGCACATCGATGGAACGGTCCTGGCCGTCATAGCCGATGCCGCGCAGGGCGGTGAAGATTTCCTCGCGGGACAGAATGCGCCCGGCGTTGGCCACCAGCAGCCAGAGCAGGTCGAACTCGGCGCTGGTCAACTCGATACCGGCATCGTGCAGCCAGGCTTCGCGCAAGGCGCTGTCCACCACCAGCGGGCCGAATTGCAGGCGCCGGGATTTCTCCGGCGCGGCGCCTTCCACGGGCTCGCTGCGCCGCAACAGGGCCTGGATCCTGGCCAGCAACAGACGTGGGCGGACCGGCTTGCACACGTAATCGTCGGCACCGGTGTCCAGCCCCAGCACCTGGTCCATGTCGTCGGTGCGCGCGGTCAGCATCAGGATCGGCCCGTCATAACGATCGCGGACCTTGCGGCAAATGCTCAGGCCATCCTCACCGGGCAGCATCAGGTCGAGGATCACCAGATCGGGTTGTTCGGCAATGATCCGCGCCGCGGCCAGGGCACCATTGCCCTCGATGGCGACGCGCAGTCCGTTGCTCTGCAGATATTCACAGGTCAACTCGGCCAGTCGCTGATCGTCCTCGACGATCAATATCTGCCACGCTTCTTGCTCCACAGTGACCTCTGCTTGCCAGATAGGGGCTCAGGAAGAATCCGCCCGTCTTTTTGTAATGTGAAATGGATAAAACGATGTATCGAAGGCCCGATTGTAGCAACGGCAAAGGCCGTGAACACAAGGCGCTGAATGCGCTCGGTAAAGGCGTTTTTTTGTGATAGGGTTCGCGCCCGCAAAAATCCGCCCCGGGCAGTTTTGCAGGGTAAAAAACAGTGACAAACGGTAGGATCCAGCCCTGCTGCGGCCTGCGTGAGGTTTACCTGCTTCATACACAATTTACGCACAACCTTATCCACAGGCTGTGCGTTGCAATCACCCCCAAAAACGCATTATCTTGTAGCTCGGCCGCAAAAAAACCCTACATCTAGGGTTTCAGGCCAAAAACCAAACACAAATCAGACAAGAAACTCAAGCGCTTTTCTTGCACTCGTTTGGTGGAACCAATCGGATTTTCAGAAGCCAAACCGCGCGTGCGGATGGCTGCGGTTTTCCAGCCCACGGCAAGGAAAACGGTACGGGTGTTGCAGTACATGACTGTCACCCATCAGGAATACGGTCACGAGCCACTGGCTCGCGACCTATGACTTCGGCATGGAAGCGGCGCCAACAGCCCCCCTTCCTGAACTGTCCCGAAGTCGTTATGCCCGGCGTGCGCCGGTTGTAGTGCTTCAGGACGGAACGGTGGGCACCCAAAGGGTGCCCAAACAAACATAGAGAACGTGGAGACACCCATGCAAACCGACACAACTCGCGAGAACCCGCAGGCCAAAGCGCCGCAGGCTGCCGATTCCAACCTGGATCTGTCTGCCACCGCGCCTGGCCAACTGCGAGTGATCAAGCGTAACGGCACTGTCGTTCCTTATACCGATGACAAAATCACCGTCGCCATCACCAAAGCGTTTCTCGCAGTTGAAGGCGGCACCGCTGCCGCTTCGTCGCGAATCCACGACACCGTCGCTCGCCTGACCGAACAGGTCACCGCCACCTTCAAGCGTCGCATGCCTTCGGGCGGCACCATCCACATCGAAGAGATCCAGGACCAGGTCGAACTGGCCCTGATGCGTGCCGGCGAGCAGAAAGTTGCCCGCGACTACGTGATCTACCGTGACTCGCGCGCCAAAGAACGCGCCACCCGCACACCAAGCGAAGAGCCGGTGCAGGCTCACCCATCGATCCGTATCACCCGCACCGACGGCAGCTTCGCGCCTCTGGACATGGGCCGCCTGAACACCATCGTCACCGAAGCCTGCGAAGGCCTGGAAGAAGTCGACGGCGACCTGATCCAGCGCGAAACCCTGAAGAACCTCTACGACGGCGTAGCGCTCAAGGACGTCAACACCGCCCTGGTGATGACCGCGCGCACCCTGGTAGAGCGCGAGCCGAACTACTCGTTCGTGACCGCCCGCCTGCTGATGGACACCCTGCGCGCCGAAGGCCTGAGCTTCCTGGAAGTGGCCGAGAGCGCCACTCACCACGAGATGGCCGACCTGTACGCCAAGGCACTGCCGGCCTACGTCGCCAAAGGTATCGAGTTCGAACTGCTGAACCCTGTGCTGGCTGACTTCGACCTGGAAAAACTCGGCAAGGCGATCAACCACGAGCGCGACCAGCAGTTCACCTACCTGGGCCTGCAGACCCTGTACGACCGTTACTTCATCCACAAGGACGGCGTGCGTTTCGAACTGCCGCAGATCTTCTTCATGCGCGTGGCCATGGGCCTGGCGATCGAAGAGAAGCAGAAAGAAGACCGTGCCATCGAGTTCTACAACCTGCTGTCGTCCTTCGACTACATGGCTTCGACCCCGACCCTGTTCAACGCCGGTACCCTGCGTCCACAGCTGTCGAGCTGCTACCTGACCACCGTGCCGGACGACCTGTCGGGCATCTACGGCGCCATCCACGACAACGCCATGCTGTCGAAATTCGCCGGCGGCCTGGGCAACGACTGGACTCCGGTGCGTGCGCTGGGTTCCTACATCAAGGGCACCAACGGCAAGTCCCAGGGCGTCGTGCCCTTCCTGAAAGTGGTCAACGACACCGCCGTAGCCGTGAACCAGGGTGGCAAGCGCAAAGGCGCTGTATGTGCCTACCTGGAAACCTGGCACATGGACATCGAAGAGTTCATCGAGCTGCGCAAGAACACCGGTGACGATCGTCGTCGTACCCACGACATGAACACCGCCAACTGGATCCCTGACCTGTTCATGAAGCGCGTCTTCGACGACGGCAAGTGGACCCTGTTCTCGCCATCGGAAGTGCCGGACCTGCACGACCTGACCGGCAAGGCCTTCGAAGAGCGCTACGAGTACTACGAAGCCCTGTGCGAATACGGCAAGATCAAGCTGTTCAAGACCATCCAGGCCAAAGACCTGTGGCGCAAGATGCTGTCCATGCTGTTCGAAACCGGCCACCCTTGGCTGACCTTCAAGGACCCGTGCAACCTGCGCAGCCCGCAGCAGCACGTGGGCGTGGTCCACAGCTCGAACCTGTGCACCGAGATCACCTTGAACACCAACAAGGACGAGATCGCCGTTTGCAACCTGGGCTCGATCAACCTGCCGAACCACATCGTCGACGGCAAGCTGGACACCGCCAAGCTGCAACGCACCGTGAACACCGCCGTGCGCATGCTCGATAACGTGATCGACATCAACTACTACTCGGTACCGCAGGCGAAGAACTCCAACTTCAAGCACCGTCCGGTCGGTCTGGGCATCATGGGCTTCCAGGACGCGCTGTACCTGCAGCACATCCCTTACGGTTCCGACGCTGCCGTCGACTTCGCCGACAAGTCCATGGAAGCGGTGAGCTTCTACGCGATCCAGGCGTCCTGCGACCTGGCCGACGAGCGTGGCGCCTACGAGACGTTCCAGGGCTCGCTGTGGTCCAAAGGCATCCTGCCGCTGGATTCGCAACAGATCCTGATCGAAGCCCGTGGCCAGAAGTACATCGATGTCGACCTGAACGAAACCCTGGACTGGGCACCGGTGCGCGCCCGTGTACAGAAAGGTATTCGTAACTCCAACATCATGGCCATCGCTCCGACCGCGACCATCGCCAACATCACCGGCGTATCGCAGTCGATCGAACCGACCTACCAGAACCTGTATGTGAAATCGAACCTGTCGGGCGAATTCACCGTGATCAACCCCTACCTGGTTCGCGACCTCAAGGCTCGCGGCCTGTGGGACTCGGTCATGATCAACGACCTGAAGTACTACGACGGTTCCGTGCAGCAGATCGAGCGCATCCCGCAAGAACTCAAAGAGCTCTACGCGACTGCCTTCGAAGTGGAAACCAAGTGGATCGTCGACGCCGCCAGCCGCCGCCAGAAGTGGATCGACCAGGCTCAGTCGCTGAACCTCTACATCGCCGGCGCTTCGGGCAAGAAGCTCGACGTGACCTACCGCATGGCCTGGTACCGTGGCCTGAAAACCACTTACTACCTCCGTGCCCTGGCCGCGACCAGCACCGAGAAGTCGACCATCAACACCGGCAAGCTGAACGCTGTTTCCAGCGGCGGCAACCACGGTGACGACTCGGTCCTGGCCGCTCCAGCCGGTCCTGCTCCAGTGCCGAAGGCTTGCGCCATCGACGAGCCGGATTGCGAAGCTTGCCAATAAGCTGAGCCGATAGGCGCCTCCCCCGGCGCTTATCCGAACCCCCGACAGGCCCCTGGCCTGCCGGGGGTTTTCTTTTGCCTGGGAAAAAGCCACAGCCCTGTAGCCGCTGCCGAGCCCGCGAGGCTGCGTTCGAGGACGAAGTCCTCGCAAACCTGTTGCGCACGACTTACCAGAAACGCCCGTCTTTACGCCCCCCCAGTTGGATACAACCCCTTAGGGTTCGACAGCCGCGACAAACGCGCCACCTGCGCATCATCGCGAGCAAGCTTCGCTCCTACAGAAGCGGGCCGGGGGTCGATGAACTCTGCAGGCACAAAAAAGCCCCTGCGGTGAGGGGCTTTTTTTAGCGCTGTCAGCCAGCCATTATCAGGTCATCTGGATAATGGTCTGCATGATGGTGCTCTGGGTGGAGATGGTCTTGGCGTTCGCCTGGTAGTTGCTCTGGGCCTTGATCAGGTCCACCAGCTCGTTGGTCAGGTTGACGTTCGATTCTTCCAGGGAGTTGGACACGATCGAACCCAGGGTACCGGTTTCAGGAGCATCGTAGCCCGGTACGCCCGAAGCGTAGGTTTCTCTCCAACTGGTGCCGCCTACCGGCTGCAAGCCTTGTTCGTTGGTGAAGCTGGCCAGGGAGATCTGGCCGATGGCCTTGTTCTGGCTGTTGCTGAAGTTGGCGAACAGGGTACCGGTACCGTCGATGGTCAGGTTGGTGATCTGGCCAGTGGCGTAACCGTCCTGCACCGGCAGCGAACGCGCGGTATCGGCGTTGAACTGAGTGGTGCTGGTCATGGAGATGGTCACGCCGCCAGCATTGGCGCTGGCACCGTTGGCTGTCCACGTACCGTTGGTCACAGTGCCAGGCACCCAGCCCGCCAGGGTCAGGTTGTTGCCCGGATTAGGCGTAGTGGCAGGCGGAGTGATGACCGAAACCAGTTTGCCGGCAGAGTCGAAACTCATGGTCGATGCGACTGGAGCCGTAGCGCCGGTAGTGGTCGGAGCGGAGCCATCGAGGTTGCGACCATCGACCAGAGTGTAGGTCTTCCAGGTGTTGGCACCGGTTTTCACCATGTACTGGTCCAGCTTGTGCTCGTTGCCCTGGCTGTCATAGATCGGTGTGCTGAACTGCTTGGTGTAGGTTTCCACCTTGGTCGGATCGAAGGCAAAACCTGTCACGCTCTGGTCAATGACCTTTTCGGTGGAGTTCAGGTTGATGGTCGAGGATACCGAACTGGTGGACTTCGGCGACAGGTTCGAGGTGTCGATACGCAGGTCGGTCAGCACGCCGTTGACGATCTTGCCATTGCCATCGACCGCGTAACCTTGCAGGCGGGCGGTGCCATCGGTGTTGGTGATGTAGCCGTCCTTGTCGGTCTTGAAGGTACCGGCGCGGGTGTAGGTCAGCGAGCCGTTGTCGCTCAGCACGAAGAAACCCGAACCCTGGATACCCATGTCCAGTACGTTGCCGGTGTTGTTCACGTCGCCCTGGCCGAACTGCTGGGAAACGTTGGCCAGGCGCACGCCATTACCAATGGTCTTGCTGCCGGTGCCCAGCTTGGTGGCCGAGTAGACGTCGGCGAATTCGGCACGGGACGATTTGAAGCCGGTGGTCGCCACGTTGGCGATGTTGTTGCCGGTCACGTCCAGTTGCTTGTTGGCAGCATAGAGACCGCTAAGGCCAATATTAAAAGACATATTCCACTCCTTGTGCCGCGTTAGTCGGCTCTAGATACCAATGGTTTGAACTTTGGAGAGCGCCACGGGGCTGCTCAGTCCTGCGAGGTTCAACATCAGCTCACCGCCGGTCTGGCTGATGGTGACGCTGTTGACCGTCGCAGGCAGGTAAGTGACCAGGTCGGTCGCCTTGCCATCGATCTTTGTGCTGGCCTTGAAGCTGTAGTTGCCCGGATCGGCCTTGGTACCGTCGGTCTTGGTGCCGTCCCAGACGAAGCTGGTGCTGCCGGCCTTCTGACTCCCCAGGTCGATGGTCTTGACCGCCTTGCCATCCTTGTCGGTGATGGTCACGGTGACACCGCTGACGCCGGTAGGCACAGTCACCGAACCGGTCATGCTCTTGGTGGTATCGACCTGGGTGGTACCGGTCTGGACGATCACCGAACGCCCCACCAGGGACGAAGCCTGCAGGGCCTGGGACGACTTGTAGTTGCCAGTGATGGAGTTCACCGAGGTATTGAGGGTGGTGATCCCTTCCAGGGTGGAGAACTGCGCCAACTGGGCAACGAACGCACTGTTGTCCTGCGGGTCCAGCGGGTTCTGGTTTTTCAGCTGGGTCACCAGCAGCTTCAGGAACGCGTCCTTGCCCAGCTCATTTTTGCCCTTGACGCTATTGGTGGCCGCCGCCAGGCCGTCATTGCTGGTGGTCGGGGTCTTCTTCGAGGAGTTCGCAAGGATCTCCTTGAGCGTCAGGCCACTGGTGGTATCGGTAACACTCATCTGAGTCGCCCCTTATCACTGACCGAGGGTCAGGACCTTCTGCATCATGGTTTTGGCGGTGTTCATCATTTCTGCGTTGGTCTGGAACGAGCGGCTGGCGGAAATCATGTCGGCCATTTCTTCCACCACGTTGACGTTGGGGTAGTAGACATACCCCTTGGCGTCAGCGGCCGGATGGTTAGGCTCGTAACGCGCCTCGAGGTTGCTCTGGTCCTCGACCACACCCAGCACCTGAACGCCCTGACCGGCCGCGTCCTGGTTCTGGAACAGCGACTCGCTGCCACCGCTTTGCGCACCCTGGAACATGGTGGCGAATACCGGATGGCGCGCACGGTAGGTCTGGTCGATGCTCGAAGAGACCGTCTCGGCGTTGGCGATGTTACTGGCGACGGTGTTCAAGCGAGTGGTCTGGGCACTCATGCCGCTACCGGCAATATTGAAAACACTGGCGAGGGACATGGATTACTCTCCGCGCAGGGCTGACACCAGCCCTTTGAATTTGCTGTTGAGCAGCGTGAAGCTGGCCTGGAAGTTCACCGAGTTCTCGGCATAGTTCGACTGTTCCAGTTGGGCATCCACGGTGTTCTGGTCGATCGACGGCTGCATCGGCGTGCGATACAGCAACGACTCGTTGCCGCTGCTCATGCCTTCGGCTTCGATGTGCCGGCTGTTGGTCATGTTCAGGGCAAAGGTGCCGTTCTTGGCTTTCTCGTTCTGCTCGGCGAGCACGGCGGAGAAATCCAGATCCCGAGCCTTGTAGTTCGGGGTGTCGGCGTTGGAGATGTTGTTGGCCAGCACCTCGGCACGCTTGGCGCGAAAGCCAAGGGCCTGCTCATGAATGCCGAGCGCTTTATCGAAGCTGATGCTCATGTCGGGAAACCTTCGACCAGATTTTTCGTAAGCTGGACATAGCAAGCTGCGTGCCAAGTGCTCGAACCCCGTAAATCAAGGCTTTGCCGGCAGCGGCAAAGCGGCAATGCCAGAAAAGCGGCAAGGCATTTCCGCGAAACGTCAGCAAAGCGGCAATGTCGTGATTGCCGCCCTGCGCCGCCGGCGGAGTCACGGGCACAAAAAAAGAGGCCCGAAGGCCTCTCTTTTCAACAACGACAATCTTACTTCGCCTGGTAAATGATCCCAGGGCTGCACTGGACCATCTGGTAGTGGTCGGGCAATCCATTGAGCGCTTCGGAAGCCCCGAGAAACAGGTAACCACCCGGTTTCAGAGTGCTGTGAATGCGCATCAGGATGTCCTTCTTCACCTCGGCGGAGAAGTAGATCAGCACATTGCGGCAGAACACGATGTCGAACTTGCCCAGACTGGCATAGCTGTCCAGCAGGTTGAACGAGCGGAACTCGACCCGGCTCTTGATCGGCGCCTTGACCACCCAGCGTCCCGGCCCCTTGGGGTCGAAATAACGCTGCAGGCGGTCGGCCGACAAACCGCGACCAATCGCCAGGCTGTCGTACTCGCCGGTCTTGCAGTTGTTCAGCATGGTCCCGGACAGGTCGGTGGCAACGATCTGCACCCCCATCTTCAGTTGCCCCATGTTGACCTTCTCGAACTCATCGATCGACATGGACAACGAATAGGGTTCCTGACCCGAGGAACAGGCCGCCGACCAGATGCGCAAGCGCTGGTTGGGGCTGGCCTTGATCGCTTCCGGCAAGACCTTGTTCTTCAACACCTCGAATGGATAGGTATCGCGAAACCACAGGGTTTCGTTGGTGGTCATGGCATCGACCACCATCTCCCGCAAACCGCTGCGCGGCTGGGTCTGAATGCGCTGAACCAGCTCCCCGAGGGACTTGATGCCTTGCTGTTCCATCAGTTTGTTGAGACGGCTCGACACCAGATATTGCTTGTTCTCGCCCAGCAAGATCCCACAGGCTTTTTCCAGGAACACCCGGAACTGTTCGAAATCCAAATTACCCGTAGACAATGATGCCGCCTCTTAAATCGTGTGACCGCCAGGGATGGATATCCCTAGCTGTTATCTGCTGCTTTGATCCGGTCGACAACCCGGGATGCCAGGTCATCAGGACGAAACTTGGCAAGGAAGTCATCGGCACCGACCTTCTTCACCATCGCCTGATTGAATACACCTGACAACGAAGTATGCAGGATGATATGCAGCTTTTGCATGCGTGGATCGTTGCGTATTTCGGCCGTGAGGGTGTAGCCATCCATCTCCGGCATCTCGATGTCGGAGATCATCATCAGAAACTCTTCTTCAGGCTTCTTGCCCTCGTCGACCAGCTTGCGCAGGTAGTCCAGCGCTTGCCGGCCATCGTTCAGGGCCACCACTTCGACCCCCACGGTCTGCAGGCAACGCGTGACCTGCTTGCGCGCCACTGACGAGTCATCGACCGTCAGCACCCGCAGTGAAACAGCCTTGTGCTGAGTCTCGACATCCACCACGCCCACCGAAATGGTCTCGGGCGTCGGCGCGACCTCGGCCAGCACCTTCTCGACGTCGATGATTTCCACCAACTGATTGTCGACCCGCGTCACCGCCGTCAGGTAGTGATCGCGCCCCGTCCCCTTGGGTGGCGGATGGATCTCCTCCCAGTTCATGTTGACGATGCGCTCGACCGAGCGCACCAGAAACCCCTGGGTCTTGGTGTTGTACTCAGTGATGATGACAAAGGGGTTGCTCAGATCCTGCAGCCCGCCCGAACCGGTGGCCATCGCCAGGTCCAGGATCGGAATGGTCGCCCCTCGAATATTCGCGACACCGCACACCACAGGACTGGATTTGGGCATCAACGTCAGTTTGGGGCATTGCAGCACCTCCCGAACCTTGAACACGTTGATCCCATAGAGCTGCTGCCCGTCGAGACGGAACAACAGCAGCTCAAGGCGATTCTGCCCTACCAGTTGCGTGCGCTGGTTCACCGAATCCATTACACCAGCCATGCCCAGACTCCCCAAAGCTTAAGATCCGACGCGCGCTCATCGCTAAACGGCACGGCGCTTGCTTTTTAACTGTTATGAACGCCAAAACGACATTTTCCCGACGCCTGATATCAAACTACCGCAGATTGCTGTACGGGCTGTCGGCTTTGTTTCTTTTAAACCCTGGCCATCCTGCCGTTGCTGACTCGGTAACCCTGCCTGATCTACTTATCGGCGTCACTCAGGGGTTTCTTGAATTCACCGTAGAAGACTATCTGGCAACCAGTCAAACGCCTGGGCGCTACGAGATCCAGGTCAATCAGCTCGACCCGCGGCTGCGCATGCCGCACTGCGACAAGGAATTGACAGCGACCCTGGAAAGCCCGGCGCAACCGCTGGGACGCGTGACCGTTCGCGTCCGCTGCGACGGCGCCTCGCCCTGGACCGTGTTCGTGCCCGCCCAGGTCAAGCTGTTCCGCGAAGTGGTGACCACCACCCGGCCACTCAAGCGCGCCGGCATCATCAGCCCCGACGACGTGATACTACGCGAGCGCGATATCGGCCAGATCAGCCAGGGCTATCTGACTTCAGTGGACCAGGCCATCGGGCAGAAGCTTGTCCGACCAATGGTCGCCGACCAACTCGTCACCCTGGTTCACCTGGAACAGGCGGAAGTGGTGCGCAAGGGCGATCAGGTGGTGATCTCCGCCCGCAGCGGCACGCTGAACGTGAAAATGCCCGGCGAAGCCCTGTCCAATGGCGGCATGAGCGAGCAGATACGGGTCAAGAACCTCAATTCACAACGGGTCATCAAAGCGCGGATCACCGCGCCGGGACAGGTGGAAGTCGCGATGTAGACGACTGGCGCTGTGCACTGTTGCCCCCTAAACTGTGGCCCATGCAGGGCAACAGCGGCGCGTGCGGGCTTATCGATATTTGAGCCTAAAGTTTTCCGGGGTATTGCCGAAAACAAGTCAAGCGTCCAAATACCCAGAGGTTTTTTTACCATGGTCATCGATTTCAGCCGTTTAAACAGCTCTCCCTCACTCACCGGCAGCACGCGCACCAGCGCCAGCAAGGAAACCGGCGACGCCGACAAGTCCGCGCCGCTGAACGCTCCGGCCGAACAGGCCAGCACCAGCGGGGAGTCGGTACACCTCAGCAATGAGGCTCAACAGTTGCAGAAGATCACTGACAAGCTGCGCGACCAGCCTGCCGTCGACAACGCCCGCGTGGCCGAGTTGAAGCAAGCGATTGCCGATGGCAGCTATAAAGTCGACAGCAACCGTGTAGCCAGCAAACTGCTCAATTTCGAAGCCCAGCGCTAGCCAATAAGGCCTGCGCCAGTTTTTTGGACGCTTAAAACCCAAGGCCATACATGCACGACACTAATTTGCTGCAACTGATCACTGACGACTTTGCTCCAGCTCAACAATTGCTGGAATTGCTGCACACCGAATCCCTCGCCCTGCACGGTCGCGACATGCCGCTGCTGGAAGAGATTCTCGCGCAGAAGCAAGCCCTGATCATTTTGCTCGAGCAGCATGGCCGCAAACGCAGCGAAATCCTCGCCAGCCTGAATCTGCCTGTCAGCCGCGCCGGCCTGGAACAACTGGCCAGCCATTCCTCGATTGGCGACCAGTTGCTGGCCCAGAGCGATGTGCTGACCCAGATGCTTGCCGATTGCCAGGCGGCGAACGAACTCAACGGTCGTTCGATCCAGGTTCAACAGGCCACCACCGCCAATCAATTGAAAATTCTCACCGGTGGCGAGCCTCCAGCCCTCTATGATGCCCGCGGCTCAACCGCCAAGCTGGCCAAGCCTCGCCCGCTTAGCCAGGCTTGACCCCAGAGATGAGCGCGCCCTATCAAGTCGCGGAACATGCTGGCAAAATGCTGGCTCTTGCGTGTAGTCGTATTTTGTCTGGAGATTGATGAACCGTGTTCAATGCCGTAAACGCAGAAGATGCGCCGCAGCCACCCAAGGTGCTCACCACCCCCTTGGAAATCAACTCCACGCTGCGCTTGCTGCAAGACAGCCATGACCCGCTGATCATCACTTTCCACGAACGCAGCCAGCGCTTCCAAAGCTATCTGGTCGAGGTCGATCGCGACAGCAACATGATCGCCCTGGACGAAATGATCCCTCGCGATGGCGAACGCTTCATGCTCGCCGGCGAACCGTTTCGCGTCGAAGGCTTTCACGACGGCGTGCGCATCGCCTGGGAAAGCAACGGCATCCCGACAATCGACGAATCCAATGGCGGACGCTGCTACCGCGGCACCCTGCCGGACGAAGTGGTCTATCACCAGCGCCGCAATGCCTTTCGCGCTGCCCTGAAGCTGGCCCAACTGGTCAACATCGAACTGGGCGGCGAAAAACTCAAGGCGCCGATCGCCGGCAAACTGCTGGATATCTCCGCTACCGGCTGCAAGCTGCGTTTCGATGGCGACATCTCCAGCCGCCTGCAACTGGGCCAGGTCTACGAGCGTTTTATCGCCGCCCTGCCCTTCGGCAGCATGACTGCTCCGGTGGAACTGCGTTACCTGCACCACGAAGAGAAGATCGACACGACTTTCGCCGGCGTGCGCTTCCATAACATGAGCGGTCTGGTTCAACGCCAGGTCGAGCGCTTCGTCTACCAGTTGCAACGCGAAGCCCGGCGCTTCGACAAAGACGACCTCTGAGACTCGCGGGTCGATAAAAAACGGGCAGTCCCTTGCGGCGACTGCCCGTTTTTCGTTTCTAGGGCCTGGCCCCACTGAACTGATCCGCCCCGGAATCATCCGGCTTCCCTACCGACCCCTCAACTTCATCCGCAGCATCTTCGGTCGCGACCGGGGGTTCGGCTTCCGGCGTGCTGCTCTGCTGCATCTGATCCTGCACCACCTGCTCGTCGACCCGCGGATCGAGCGCGGCCACCAACGGCGAACTGGACATGCTGTCCGGCATCGCCACGTGATGCAGCGGCGCATCGTCGACCTGATGCAGGTTGGTCACGGCTTTCGGCCGGATGCGCCAGACCAGTACCAGGGCAAAAAAGCTGAAGAACGCATAGAGCATCTGGCTGCCGAACAGCTTCATCAGCACCCCCGCCACCAACGGCCCGATACTGGCCCCGACGCCATAGGTCACCAGCAGCATAGCGGTCAAGGAGACCCGCCGATCGCCTTCGACATGGTCGTTGGAAAACGCCACCGCCAGCGGGTACAGGCAGAACTGCACCAGCGAACACAGGAATCCCAGGGCGAACAGCACCTCCAGCGGCACCTGAGGCAGAATCGCCAACGGCAAGGCTGCCACTGCCAGGAAGCAGGCAAAGCAGCGAATCAGCAGGGCCCGGTCGTAACGGTCGGACAACCACCCCAGCGGCCACTGCACCACCAGCCCGGCAAAAATGCAGCTGCCCATGAACAGGCCGACCTGCTCGGTACTCAAGCCCTGCTGGGATGCATACAGCGGCGCCAGACCATAGAACGAGCCGACGATCAGCCCCGACCCGAGCACCGTGCTCAGTGACTGCGGAACGCGCTTGATAAAGAAGCGCGGCTCCATGGGCGCCGGATGCAAAGGCGCCGGGTGAATGCGTCGGGTCATGGCCACCGGTACCAGGCACAGGGCAAAACACAGGGCCACCAGCATCAGCAATTCAGGCCCGAGGGCCGGGTGCATGACCAGAATCAGTTGCCCCAGGACCAGCCCCAGATACGAGGCGATCATGTAGCCGCTGAACACCAGCCCGCGCTGCTTGACGTCAGCCTGCTCGTTGAGCCAGCTTTCGATGACCATGTACTGGCACATCATGCCCAGGCCGACGATCATCCGCAGCACCAGCCAGGCCGGCAACCAGTCCACCAGGCCGTGCCCCAGCACCGCCGCGCCGACGATCCCGGCACAGGTGGCGTAGGCACGGATATGGCCGACCCGGGCAATCAGGCGGTGGCCAATCTTGCCGCCCAGCACCAGGCCGAAATAGTTGGCCGCCATCAAGGCGCCCACCCACAACCCGTCGACATGATCGGCGGCCAGGCGCAACGCCAGGTAGGTACTGAGTAAGCCCGAGCCGATCAACATCATCAGCGAGGCGAAATAAAGCGCTCGAAAGGATTTCCAGATTTGGCGCATCGGCGTTCCGAGCGGCTCCTTGAATTGAGCGTCGAGCCATCTGGACAGATAGCCCGACTGCGACGGTTCGGTTAAGCCTGGGCCGCTAAAACACGCCGCTCCCAGGGAGTTATTTCATCAAAGAAACTGGTCAACTCCATGGTCTTCGAAGCGAGGTAACCTTCGACGAACTCATTGCCGAACAATTCCTTGGCCAACTGGCTACGTTTCAGACGCTCGAGAGCGGCATGCAAGGTACAAGGCAAAGATAAACTGTCCGGCACGGCAAATTCACCCTGAATCGCCGGCGTCGGCTCCAGCTCGTTTTCGATGCCGTGCAAACCGGCCGCCAGGCTCGCGGCGATCGCCAGATACGGGTTGGCATCGGCGCCCGGCAAGCGGTTCTCGACCCGCCGCGCCACTGGCGAGCTGGCCGGAATGCGCAGACCCGCCGCCCGATTGTCATGGGACCAGCAGGCATTGTTCGGCGAGGCGTAAGGATGGCACAGGCGCTGGTAGGAGTTGACGTTCGGTGCGAACAGCGCAGTGAAATCCGCCATGCCCGCCTGCAGCCCGCCAATGAAGTGGCGGAACATTGCGGTCGGTTCTCCAGCCTCGTCGCTGAACACGTTACGTCCGCTGGCCGACTCGACCAGGCTCTGGTGAATATGCATCGAACTGCCCGGCGTGTGCGCCAGCGGCTTGGCCATGCACACCACGGTCAGGTCATGCTTGAGCGCCACTTCCTTGAGCAGGTGCTTGAACAGGAAGGTCTGGTCGGCCAGCAGCAGCGGATCGCCGTGCAGCAGATTGATCTCGAACTGGCTGACGCCCATTTCATGCATGAAGGTATCGCGCGGCAGGCCCAGTGCCGCCATGCAGGCGTAGACCTCACTGAAGAACGGCCGCAAACCGTTGTTGGAGCTGACGCTGAACGCCGAATGCCCGTCTTCGCGACGACCGTCCAGGCCAATAGGTGGCTGGAAAGGCTGGGTCGGATCGGTATTGGGAGCGAACACGAAGAACTCCAGCTCAGTCGCCACCACCGGCGCCAGGCCGCGAGCGGCGTACCGCGCGATGACCTGTTTGAGCTGGCCGCGGGTGGAAAGGCGCGAGCTTTCGCCGCTCAGTTCGTCCGCGTCGCAAATTGCCAGCGCGCGCGGCTGCGAGCTCCAGGGCAGGCGATGAATCTGTTGCGGGTCGGCATTGAGCGCCAGGTCGCCGTCGTCACTGCCGTAGAAACGCGCGGGAGGATAACCGCCCATGATGCATTGCAGCAGTACCCCGCGAGCCATCTGCAGACGCCGCCCTTCGAGGAAACCCTCGGCGGTCATCACCTTGCCCCGTGGCACGCCGTTCAGATCCGGAGTGACACATTCAATCTCGTCAATGCCCGTCAATCGCTGTGCGAGTGAACTGCGGCCATCGGTTGTCATGACTCAATCCTTGTTGTTGTACGAGCCGAGAACGGCGACCCGTACAAAATAGGCTCCGGCTGTTCGGAATATCAAGCAGCCTCGAGCAAAAAGCCCTCGGGATAGGACACGCAACCGAAATACGGCGAAGCCCCTACAAGCTCGACAACCGCTTCAAGGCAGACCTCAAGGCAGATAGAGACTGAACACGCCACCACCCAGAGGTCCGCCATTACGGATCTCGGTGCGCCCGCAGACACCGTTGCGCTGATGCAGCGCGGCAATGCGCCCGGCGAAGTACAGCCCCAGTCCGGTGCTGCCGCTGCTGTGATTGATGCCTTGCACGTAGTCGGCCTGGTTATCGATCATCTGCTGCGGATACCCCTCGCCATCGTCGTTGATGGTCAGCACCGTCTGCCCGCCCTCATCATGCACGCTGACCAGCAACGCATGGCGCGCATAACGAATGGCGTTGTTGATGCAATTGGCCAACACCGACGCGATCAGTTCCCGATCGAAAAAACCCAGGGGGGTCAAAGGGTCGACCTCATAGGTCGCGGCAATGCCACGACTGACGAACACATCCTGATGGCTGACCAGTTGCGCCTCGATGAAGTCATCCAGTTCGTGGTAACCCGGCTGCACCGGCAACTGGTTGACCCCCAGCTTGTAGAGCCCCAGCAGTTGCACCAGCATGCCGTTGAGATGGGCGAACTCGAACTCCATCACGCCCTGCTCCGGCGTGCCCTGCTGCGCCTGCGGCAGTCTTGCCAGCCACTGGGCATGGGCCTGCATGAGCAGGGTCAGGGAGTTTTTCATGTCGTGCACGGTAGAGGCGATCACCGTGGAAAAGTCGAGAGCCTGTTCGTGGGTATTCATTCGCCAAACGCCTTGCTTCGCAGTTTCTGATAACGCGGATAACGCGCGTCGGTATCGGGCATCAGGCCGACCATTTTCAGGCAGGTCCGGCACTCTTCCAGCAGCGCCGTGTCCTGGGTGATGTCGGTGCCGTGCAATAGCGACTGCGCCATGTTCAGGGCAATACTGATGTTCTTCGGTTGCATGGCCAGGGCCCGGCGGAACAGATCCCGGGCCTCGCCCAGCGCACCAGCCTTGTAACTGCGCACGCCCTGACGGTTCATGTCTGCCGCAGCGTTGGCGGAGTTGAGGATCGCCGGGTCATCGGTGAGCTTGGAGATACCCTCCATCACCTTCGGGTCGTCGCCGTAGATTTCCGCACAGTTTTTCAGCATCGATGCGCCGGCATCCGCCTGTCCCAGCATCTGCAGTTGCTTGGCCACCAGCAACGCCGCTTCCGGACTCATGAACTGCTCCATCCCGTCCAGGCGCAACATTGCCTGCTCGGTGAGCTTTTCCGCCGTTTCAGCATCGTTGAGCAACAGACTGGTGGCCTTCATCAGGCGCGCGCGAATCTGCAACCCCGGATCGCTGGGGTTTTCCTTGGCCACCGCACTCAGGGTGCTGTTGATTTCCAGGCGAGTGCGGGTATCCAGGCCCCTCTCGCTGCCCTTGCTGATCAACGCATGCGCCAGGCCAAGGTTGCTTTCCGGGTCCTTGAAACGCGATTGCGCACCTTGGGATACCGCCTGGCGATAGGCCCTGGAGGCGGTCTCGAAGTCTTCGTTGGTCATCGCCAGCTTGCCCAGCAGCGCTTGCCGGCGCACGGCCAGCGGCGACAGGCGCACCGCCTCCTCCAGCACACTCTGGGCGCGCTTGGAGTCGCCCTCGGCGAGCAGCACCTCGGCCATGCCATCGTAGAGCGCCGGCATCATCGGAAAGACCTTCAAGGCCTTTTCGTAGATGGCCTTGGCCTGGGTCACCTGGCCACGCTTGAACAGCAGGCGCCCCAGGCCGACATAGGCCCACGGCAACGGGCGATCCGCCAGAATGCTCTCGTACAACCGCTCCAACGCTTCGTTCTGGTTCATGTCACGCAGGGCGTCGGCGCGGTAGCGCAGGCACAGCGGCGAATAGCGCGGATCCTGCTTGCACAGGGCGATGCAGGCATTGAGCACCTCAAGCGGCTTGCCGCGATCGAGCGCCTGCAGAATCGGCTTGAGCAGCGACTTGCGCTGCTGCAGCCGCTCCAGCCGCTGAGCCAGGCTGGAGCGGTTGAAAGGCTTGGTCAGATAGGCGTCCGGCTCGTGCTCGAGGGCGCTGAGCACCATCGACTGGCTGGTCTCGGCGGTGACCATCAGGAATACGCTTTCATGGCTGATCAGCTTGTCGGTCATCAGGTCTTCGAGCACCTGCTGCCCGTTCTTCTTGCCGTCGCCCAGGTGGTAATCCTGCAGGATGAAGTCATAGCGCTTTTGCGCGCACATGCGCAGCGCCTGCTCGCCTGTATCGGCAGTGTCTACGTCCTTGACGCCCAGCTCACGCAGCATGGACCGGACAGAACTGCGGAAATCCGAGAAATCATCGACGATCAAAAAGCTTTTTTGGTGGTACGCCAGCATCGAAGATTCCAGACCCGTAAAAAAGATGAAGCCCGCGGCAACAGCAGGACAGGCTCAAGGTCGTCAGCCTTGCTGCACCCGGACAACGATAATGGCCACAAGCCATCAATGCATTCTACATCAACCCGCAATGGCGCCCGCCCGCTCTCGCCGGGCACCCGGTCCATGGCCCAGCCATTTGACCTGCAACAACATCCATGGATGTTATCGGCCGATTCTGGCGTTCCCTTATAGATAGTTGGCAAAAGCCTTCGATATCCTTGCTCGCGCCGCCCACCAGCCCCGGTTGCGGCAAACTCCATCGGGAATATCAGCCGGGCGGCATCAACTTTAGGCCAGCCACGCCGATATCTTGCAGACAGACAGCAACAGTCAAAAACGAGCGCAACATGCAAACCTGTATCCAAAACCTCATCGACCAGGGCGCCCACATCTTTGGCGAGATCCTGGACGCTGATCGCACGCAGGCGCTGTACCGCGAAATGATCGCCGCACGGGCCTTCGGGGCCGGGCTGTTCATGGACGAGGCTGAGTACCTGGCCCAGGAAAACCACCTCAACGCCAACCCGAACAAGACCTTCAACTTTCTCAATGCTTTCGAGCCGCAGTTGCAGTTCATAGAACAGGACCCACGCCTCACCGCTGTCCTCGATGAAGTGCTCGGCGCCGACTATGAGGTGGTGATCAAGAAAGCGGTGTGCGGGGTACCGGATTCATGGCTGCCGGACTGGGTACGGGAAAGGATCCGCGATGTGAATGTGGCGAACCTGGGGCCCTACATCAAAAAGCCCTTTCGCGACATCACCTACTTCCGCGGGATCGACTTTCACCAGGACATCATCGACTGGCCCCAGGGCCGGGTGGAACTCGACCCTTCGACCTTTCTGACCCTCTATGTGTACCTGCACGAGGTCACCGAACACGACTCGCCGCTGCACCTGATGCCCGGCACTCACCGTTTTGGCGCCACGTTGTTCCCTCATCAGTTGGAACATCAGGAACACGACCGATGGACCTACGCCGACGATCGGGGGCAGCAGATGGCCTGCCAGGATTACCGGCTGACGGGCGGGCCGGGTTACGTCGGGCTCTGGCATAACTGCACCTTGCACGGTACGCGGCCGGTGGCCAACGAGTCGGAACAGTTCCGCCTGTCGCTTCGCTACCTGCTGGGCAAGTCCCGGAGCAACACCGGCAAGACCGCCATTGATACCATCAACGCCGCGATCCAGGGCGAGCTGCAACCGATAAGGACTCGACGCGACCTGAACGCCAAGGGTATCGCCCAGATCAAGGGCAACATCATCAATAACAATGGCTAGCGTCACCGCCTTTACCGAGCGGGCGAACCGCTCGGATGACGATCTACCGCCGGCAGCACCAGCAAGACGAGGTCAATGTGTCGACAGGGTTTGGACAAAAAGCGCGGGTGCTGATATTCGGTACCGGCGCCGGTGGGGTCAACTTCTACAAGTACAACCGCCGCCGCTACCGGGTGATCGGCTTCGTCGATAACAACCAGCAGAAACAGGGCCAGCGCCTGTTCGGCAAACTGATCCACGCGCCTCAACAATTGAGTTCGCTGGCTTTCGACAAGATCATCATCGCCAGTGATTACTACCGCGAGATCCATCCGCAGCTCACTGAAAAGCTGGCCATCAACGAGCAAAAGGTCGAAGTCTTCCATGGCGCGCAGATCAGCTCGCAGCGCCCATGGTTCCAGCGTATTGGCAAACGCCTCGAGCAACTGGGCTATGAACGGCTGTGCAGAAAGCCGGGACTGATCAGCGACCTGCTGTATCGGCTGTTTTTTCGACGCCAGGATACCCGGCGCCTGGCCTTGCGCTGGCTGGATGAAAGCGACGAGCACAAGGTCCATGTCTTTCGCCCGAGCCAACCGGGCACCAGCCAGCCTCCACGGTTCCTCCATCAATCGATACCAGCGATCACCCTGGAGTTACCCGAGATCGCCCTGTATCACTTCCGGCAGGGGCAAGTCTGTTCGGTGTCCCGTTCGGTGATACTGCCCGGCGGGCAATTGGTGCTGGAGCGAGTGCCCACGGCAAAATCCCTGCAGGCCGACTATAGCGCTGCGCACCTGCTCTACCACGGCCAGCGCCAGGCCCTGGTCAGGACCGGCACACCCGTGGAGCTGGAAAAAGGCTTGCTGATCAGCGGCTGCAACGAGCAGAACTATTACCACTGGACGGTAGAAGTCTTGTCGCAACTGCAATTCGTGGCCGAACTGCCGCCGCAATATGCAGACTATCCACTGCTGATCTCCAAGAGCAGCCAGAACATTCCTTCGATCAAGGCCCTGATCGAGGCGATCGGCGTTGACCGCCCGCTGGTGCTCCTGGAAAACATCACCAGCTACCAGGTGGCCGACCTGCTGCTGATCAGTGCCCCCAACAATATGATCCCGAACTTCAAAGGCCCGGCACAGAACAGTGCCAGCAGCGGTTTCGTCCGCCCGGAGTCGATCCATTTCCTGCGGGAAAAGGCGCTGCATCTGGCCCGTGACATTCCCAACAGCGAACTCCCCAAGCGAGTATTCCTGGCCCGCAAAGGCTTTCTCCGGCACTACAACCAGGCCGAGATCCTCAAGCTGCTGGAACCCTATGGGTTTACCTGCGTGTACATGGAAGAGCAGGACATCAACCATCAGGTGGCGATCATGGCCAATGCCGAAGTCATAGTCGGCCCCACTGGCGCAGCCTGGACCAATCTGATTTTCGCCTCGAAAAATGCTCGCGCCCTGTGCTGGATGGCCGAGGAATACGCAGAGCTGTCGTGCTTTTCCAACCTGGCGGCGATCGTCGGCGTGGAAATGGACTACATCGCTTACCGGGTAGGTTCGACCGACTCCAGAGAACTGTATTACCGGAATTATCGGGTCGACGCCAAGAGCGTTGAAAACTGGCTGCAACAGCATTTGTCGAAACGGCTCGAAAAGGAGACGCGATGAAAATTCACATTCTGCCGCTGCAGACCCACGGCGATGACCGCGGCTCGCTGATTGCCCTGGAAGAAGGGAAAAACATCCCCTTCCCGGTCAAGCGGGTGTACTACATGTTCAATACCGGTGAAGGGGTTCGCCGCGGCTACCATGCCCACAAGACCCTCAAGCAGGTCGCAATCGCCGTACGCGGCTCGTGCCGCTTTCTGCTGGATGACGGTCGGGAAAAGATCGACATCACCCTGGACAATCCTTGCCAGGGCCTGCTGATCGAATCCTTTATCTGGCGTGAGATGTATGACTTCTCTCCAGACTGTGTGCTGATGGTTCTGGCCGATCAACTCTACGAAGAAGGCGATTATGTTCGAGACTATGCCCAGTTCATGGACATGGTCGGACAATGACTCAAATGATGAACATTCCATTTCTGGATTTGAAAGGCATCAATCACGAATATGCCGACCAGCTCAAAGCCGCTTGCAGCCGCGTGATCGACTCCGGCTGGTACCTGATGGGGCGCGAGCTCGAGCAATTCGAGGCCGCCTTCGCCGAATACTGCGGCAGCCGGCATGCCATCGGCGTCGCCAATGGCCTGGATGCCCTGACCCTGATCCTGCGTGCCTGGAAAGAGCAAGGCAAGCTTCAGGCTGGCGATGAAGTGATAGTGCAGAGCAACACCTTTATCGCCACCATCTCGGCCATTCTGGAAAACGATCTGGCGCCGATCCTGGTGGATGTGGACCCTGCCACCCACAACCTGGACATTGAGGCCGTCGAACGGGCCATCTCGGAAAAAACCCGGGTGATACTGCCGGTGCATCTTTATGGGCAACTGTCGCCGATGCCGCAGATCATGGCATTGGCCCACAAGCATGGCCTGCTGGTGCTCGAAGATGCCGCCCAGGCCCATGGCGCCGAGCTGGCCGGGCGCAAGGCCGGTAACTGGGGCGATGCCGCGGCGTTCAGCTTCTACCCCGGGAAGAACCTCGGTGCCCTGGGCGACGGCGGAGCCATCACGACCAACGACGCCGAGCTGGCAATACTGGTCCGGGCGCTGGGCAACTACGGCTCGCGTATCAAGTACCAGCACGATTATCAGGGGGTGAACAGCCGCCTCGATGAAATCCAGGCCGCGATGCTGGGGGTGAAGCTGGCGCACCTGGACAGCGATACTGCCCGTCGCCGCAGCATCGCCCGCTACTACGGCGAACATATCCGGCACCCGGGTATCACCCTGCCCTCGGTCACGACAGAGAGTGCCCATGTCTGGCACCTGTATGTCATTAGCTGCCCATGGCGCGATCGACTGAAAGCGCATCTGGCCGAGCGCGGCATCCAATGCCTGGTCCACTACCCACTGGCGATCACCGAGCAGCGGGCCTACAGCGACCTGGCCAGGACCTCCAAGGCATCCCGGGCGCCGCTGCATGACTCGATCCTGTCATTGCCGATCTACCCGACATTGGACGAAGAACAACAGCAATACATTGTCACCGCCATCAACCAGTTCACAGCCCACTGATGCGCCTGTTGCGGGGGGCCTAGAAAGCACCTCGCAACCGAGCGAACTGCTCGTCGGTCACATAGTCGGCGAGTGCCCGGCCAGAATGGTCGGCAGCCTCAAGCCTCGCGCCCTTGCGCAGCAACAACGGAAAGGTTCTACGACAACGCCCGGCCAGGAAAGCGTCCTTGGCATACATCAAGGGCGTCGTGCCTTTGTTGTTGGTCCGCTCCGGGTCGGCACCTTGCTGCAACAGCCAGTCAACCACCTCATAGGCGCCCGCATAACTGGCGACGATCAACGGCGTCCAGCCTTGCGGGTTGGCATCGTTGTAACCGGCAATATTGGCCTGCAGTGCCATCACCGCCTCCAGATCGCCTCGCTCACAGGCCTCGAGCATCTCCGGCAATCGATCAAAATTCAGCCGGATGTCGTAATCGATGGTGCAGAGCTCGACATAATCCTCGGTCGCGTTGATCAGGGTCCCGGCCTTGAATTGCGAACGCCCAGGCAGAATCGTCGCCGAGACCACCGGTTTTCCATCCCAGAGCAAGAACTGATATTCACGAAAGGCGAACGCCCTGATCTGGTTGCGTAGCGCCCAGGCCGTCGACAGCGGATCGATTTTCAACGCCCCATAGTCGATGGCGTCCTTTGAGAAGTAGCTGGACTCCACCGCACTCTGTGGCTGCGCCCTGACGTCACCATCGACCAACCTGGCAAACCACTGCTCCAGCAACAAGCCGGCATGCTGGTTAAAGGCGAAATAGAGATCGCGACAGGTCCACCAGGACGGGATCGAGAACACCTGTTGCGCGACGATGTCCCCGGTGTCGATACCCCGGTCGATGAAATGCAGGCTCACACCCGCTTCTGCCCTGGACTCCAGCAACGGCCAGACCGCGGTAAACATGCCCTTGTATTCCGGCAGCCTCGAGAAATGAATGTTGAACACACGACTGATGGAGAAGCGCTCAGGCACGACGATCCGGTCGAACTCCAGGGAAATGAACGCGACGGACGCTACTTCGTAAGCCGTCTCCAGGCTGATCTCACGCACGCCATGCTTTTGCGCGGCCGCCCGCAACGAACGCTGCCAACCATCGACACCCGTATCGTTGCGGTTGCAGACCACGGCAATTTCATTAGGCGCAAACTGTCGCAGAGCCCGTTCCAGGCCAAATACCGAAATATTGTTTTTTCCAGCAATGACAATCATGGGTGACTCCACAGCATCGAGAACTGCGTGTACCAAACGTAGCCGTTACTGCGAAAAAAGGACGAGAACCACGTTTGGCCTGAAAGCCCGGAGGTAGATGGTGTCCCAGGGCAGGTTCGAACTGCCAACCTTCCCCTTAGGAGGGGGATGCTCTATCCAATTGAGCTACTGGGACAAATTGACTGCCGCGGGTACTGCTGCGGCGCAAAGGACGGCGTGCATGTTAACGGCCAGCCCTGATTTTGTCATGTCGTGAGTAGGGCTTTTTAACCGGTAACCCCCTCTGGTCATCAGGCAACTTGCCAGAGCTGCCGTGCAAATTGCATCACTGCAAAAAGCCATCATTGCAGAATGCAATCCTCTGCCCTCTAAAGCCCCTATCAAATCATTGTTTTTAAAGGGTTTATTAGAGGTTAGACTCTTGGCATGAGCGCTGCTTCATCTCTATGAAAGAACAGTGGAGATCAAGCCCATGAACAGCGCCCTTCTTCTATCGAATGCCATTGCCATCGCCGTACTGGTGGTCTTCCACTTTCAGCCTGATGGCAGCACTGATCAGAGCACCCAGTACAGGGCCCACTACGTGCAACACCAGGCCCCGCAATTGGCTGTGATGAGCAGCGCATTGGAGAATCCTGGCTTGGCGCAGGTCGCTGATGACCCGGAAGCCGTTGTTCTACCTGCCAATCCAAGACCCGAAAGCTGGGTATTTTGAATACGACCCTATCAGGAGCCTGTTAATGTCCCGACTTGCCAAAGGCCTGCTCATCCTGGCAGTACTCAGTGCCACACTGGGTTGCTTCACCACTGAAAATACCCTGGGTGATGCGCCCCTGATTGCTTGTGGTGTTTTTTCCGGCTTGTTCCTGCTGGCGCTGGCGCTGGGACGCAAAATCAAGTTCGACCCAGTGCTGCGCTGACCCCCTGACCTCTCAATAGCTTCAGAAAACCCTCAAGCGTCACGGATAGCTCGCTCGAGTTGTCCAGAAAAAACACGGACTCTCCCAGCACAGCGCCGTCGTCAGCAGAAAAAAGTGCGCTTCTCTTGAGTCTCGCCTCGATCTGCGCCGCACTTTCGCGACCGCGGCTCATCAGTCTTTGCCGCAGCACGTCGATGTCCACCTTCAACAGAATCGCCAAAAGCTCCGGATAACGTTGGCGAGCCTGATCCAGGTATGCCCTGGAGCCATTGACCAGGACATGACGCCCACTGGCCAGCCATTCGTCGATCTGCACAGGAATTCCGTAGGCCAGACCATTGGCCCGCCAACACAAGGCAAAGGCGCCCCGCTGCTCCAGGCGTTCAAACTCGTCGGCGCTTACTCCATGGGCCTCTTCCCCCACGGATTCCGCGGAACGGGTGATCACCCGCCGCACCACATCACAGCCGAGTTGCGCCAGAGGCCGGCGCGCAGCCTCGATCAGGCTGTCCTTGCCCGACCCGGAAGGCCCTATCAAATAAATCAGTCTGCCTGACATTCAGAGACTCCATGGCATTCGCAGCCTAGTAAATCGGCAATTTGCCACTATCCTGTATAAAGTAGGGAACGATGATCGGATCCGCATAGATGCCCACCTGGCGACACTCAAACGCCGCCTATCAGGCAACAGGACGCGGGCAGATAGGCGGACCAGGCAATCTTTTCAAACCAGTCCGCATTTCTGATAATTGGTGCTGGCATAACGCCTTTACCCAGTTCAATATTTGTCACAGAATTGACGCCAAGGATATGGCTATTTTGAGGCATGATGCGGGCCTCTTAACAATTCAGGTTGAACATTTGGCAGCAACGCTTGTCCTAACTGACATCCCGCGGCCAATTCCGAGAACCGCTCCCCTGAACTAACCGGTTAAATATATGCGCCCATTGAAACAGGCAATTTATTCCAGCCGTACGGCTGACAAGTTCGTCGTACGTCTACCCGACGGGATGCGTGAACGCATTGCCGAGGTGGCTCGCAATCATCACCGCAGCATGAACTCCGAAATCATCGCGCGCCTGGAACAGAGTCTTATTCAGGAAGGCGCCTTGGGTGAAGAGTTGAGCATGCGCCTGGACAGCCCAGAGCTCTCCTTGCATGAACGCGAACTGCTTCAACGTTTCCGTCAACTTTCCCACCGCCAGCAGAACGCCCTCGTTTCGCTGATCGCCCATGACGCCGAAATGGCCGCAGACGCTTCCTGATTCGACCTTGAAAGCTAGAGCCAGCCTTGTGCTGGCTTTTTTTACCCGAAATTTGCTGCTCGAGCGCTACAAAAGCGCCAAGCCTGGATCGCAAGGGGATGGAGAAAACGATACAGCCCCATTAGAGGGGCTGTATGCAGGATCAAAGCAGGAAGATGGTGGCCAACCCAAGGAAGATAAAGAAGCCGCCACTGTCGGTCATGGCCGTGATCATGACGCTGGCCCCCATTGCCGGGTCGCGCCCCAGGCGCGCCAGCGTCATCGGAATCAGAACCCCCATCAGCGCCGCCAGCAACAAGTTGAGCGTCATGGCCGCCGTCATCACCACACCCAGCGACCAGCTGCCGTAGAGCAGGTAGGCCACCGCGCCGATCACTCCGCCCCAGACCAGGCCATTGATCAAGGCCACCGCCAACTCCTTGCGCATCAGGCGCGAAGTATTACCGGTGCTGACCTGGTCCAGCGCCATGGCGCGAACGATCATGGTGATGGTCTGGTTGCCCGAGTTGCCACCGATACCCGCCACGATCGGCATCAGGGCCGCCAGGGCCACCAGCTTTTCGATGGAACCTTCAAACAGGCCGATCACTCGCGAAGCGACAAAGGCAGTGATCAGGTTGATTGCCAGCCAGGCCCAGCGGTTACGCAGGGAACGCCAGACCGAGGCAAAAATGTCTTCCTCTTCACGCAGACCGGCCATGTTGAGGACTTCGGTCTCGCTCTCCTCACGAATCAGGTCGACCATTTCGTCGATGGTCAGACGGCCGATCAATTTGCCGTTCTTGTCGACCACCGGCGCCGAAATCAAGTCGTAACGCTCGAACGCTTGCGCAGCGTCGTAGGCATCTTCGTCCGGATGGAAACTTACCGGATCGCTGGCCATGACTTCCGAAACCTGTTTCTCCGGATCATTCACCAGCAACCGCTTGATGGGCAGCACACCCTTGAGCACGCCGTCGTAGTCGACGACGAACAGCTTGTCGGTATGGCCTGGCAGCTCTTTGAGGCGACGCAGATAACGCAGAACCACTTCAAGGCTGACATCCTCACGGATGGTCACCATCTCGAAGTCCATCAACGCACCGACCTGCTCCTCGTCATACGACAAGGCGGAGCGAACGCGCTCACGCTGCTGGCCGTCCAACGCTTCCATCAGCTCATGGACAACGTCTCGCGGCAGCTCGGGAGCCAGGTCAGCAAGTTCGTCGGCGTCCATCTCCTTGGCGGCGGCCAGGAGCTCATGATCGTCCATGTCGGCGATCAGGGTTTCACGTACGGAATCGGATACTTCGAGCAGGATGTCGCCGTCGCGCTCGGCCTTGACCAGCTGCCAGACAGTCAGACGCTCGTCGAGCGGCAAGGCTTCAAGGATGTAGGCAACGTCGGCAGAGTGCAGATCGTCGAGTTTGCGTTGCAGCTCGACGAGGTTTTGCCGGTGGACCAGGTTCTCGACCCGATCCTGATGATGACCTTCCTGACGATGGGTCAGGTCTTCGACCACCCGCTGGCGCTGCAGCAGCTCAACGACTTGAGCGAGGCGATCCTGCAGGCTGTCTTGTGTTTTCTTTACTTCTACTTCGGTCATAGGCGAACTCCACTCCCAGCAGAGGAGCACGCCGGAAGGATCAATCAGTCAATTCATGATTGTAAAAACGGGATACTGAGTAACTACTGGGTAAGTCCATGGAGGTATTCCACAAGCCCCGGCGGGGCTGACGGGCGCAATCATACACCGCTTGACGGTTTTAAACGTTAAAAAATCATGGCAAGAACAAGCGCTTGCGGCGCAAAGCTGAAGAAGCGCTGAATCTATAAAGCTGCGACGCACCATCCGAAAAAGAAAACACACCCCAGACAAAAAAACTGCGCCCGGAACCTCCCTCGCTATCGATTCACAATTGCCGGGAGCTTTCGAAAGGCCACATCAAAAAGACAGGTACACGCTGGATACGACGCCAGAACGATCGCGACGTTCAAAGAGAGGAATCAATAAAGAAGGGAGAAAACCCAAACGGCAGAAAGCAAAAAGCCCGCAATGAATGCGGGCTTCTTGGTATATGGTGCACTCGACAGGATTCGAACCTGTGACCGCTCGGTTCGTAGCCGAGTACTCTATCCAGCTGAGCTACGAGTGCAATTTGTGTTTTTAGACCAGACCACAACTGGTTGAAGCCAAGTTACCTGCATTACTGCAAACAACTCTTAAATGGTGCACTCGACAGGATTCGAACCTGTGACCGCTCGGTTCGTAGCCGAGTACTCTATCCAGCTGAGCTACGAGTGCATTTGTTGCCGCGCATTATAGGCCGTTAAATCTTTTTGTAAAGCACTTTTTCTAGTAATTTCAACAACTTACAGAAGAAGCCAGATTACAACGAACTAAGTAAATAATGGCGGAGAACGGGGGATTCGAACCCCCGACACCCTTTTGAGGTGTACTCCCTTAGCAGGGGAGCGCCTTCGGCCACTCGGCCAGCTCTCCGCAACACGGGGCGTATATTAACCAGCTTTCTCCCCGTTTGCAAACAAAAAAAACGATAAAAATTAATGGCTTGGTTCTTCGTCCTTCTCTTTCTTTATCCGCAGGTAAATTTCTTCACGGTGCACCGCTACCTCTTTAGGGGCGTTGACACCGATACGCACTTGATTTCCTTTGACGCCAAGCACGGTCACGGTGATTTCGCCATCACCAATAATCAGGCTTTCTGCGCACCGACGAGTCAGAATCAGCATACCTTTCTCCTCACGCATTTCATTTCAGGGACAACAGTCTGCAAAAAAAAAGGGTATCGACCTACAACCAGGACGGCCGTAGCCCTACACGCCTAAGTATTGACTAGCGCGAGCAAAAGAACAGTTTTCTGTCACGCCGATCAAAAAAACAAAGGGCGCGGTAAACCGCGCCCTTCGGGCAACGCATCACTCGCCCTGTCGGGCCGGAGCGTCCAGTTCGAAAGCCGTGTGCAGAGCGCGCACGGCCAGTTCCAGGTACTTCTCTTCGATCACCACGGAAACCTTGATTTCCGAGGTCGAGATCATCTGGATGTTGATGCTTTCCTTGGCCAGCGCTTCGAACATGCGGCTGGCAACACCCGCGTGGGAGCGCATGCCGACGCCAACGATCGAGACCTTGGCGATCTTGGTGTCGCCCACCACTTCCCGGGCGCCGATTTCACGGGCGGTGTTTTCCAGCACTTGCTGGGCTGCCAGGTAATCGTTGCGGTGCACGGTGAAGGTGAAGTCGGTGGTGTTATCGTGCGAAACGTTCTGCACGATCATGTCGACTTCAATGTTCGCGGCGCTGATCGGGCCGAGAATCTTGAAGGCCACGCCAGGAGTGTCTGGCACGCCACGGATGGTCAGCTTGGCTTCATCGCGGTTAAAAGCGATGCCGGAAATGATCGGCTGTTCCATGGATTCCTCTTCATCAATAGTAATGAGGGTACCCGGACCCTCCTTGAAGCTGTGCAGTACGCGCAGCGGAACGTTGTACTTGCCGGCGAACTCGACCGCGCGGATCTGCAGCACCTTGGAGCCCAGGCTGGCCATTTCCAGCATTTCTTCGAAGGTGATCTTGTCCAGGCGCTGGGCCACGGACACCACGCGCGGATCGGTGGTGTAGACGCCGTCGACATCGGTGTAGATCTGGCATTCGTCAGCCTTCAGGGCTGCCGCCAGTGCCACGCCGGTGGTGTCGGAACCGCCACGACCGAGGGTAGTGATGTTGCCGTGCTCGTCGACGCCCTGGAAACCGGCGACCACAACCACTCGACCAGCCTTCAGGTCACCGCGAATTTTCTGATCGTCGATCTGCAATATGCGCGCTTTATTGTGCGCGCTATCGGTCAGAATCCGCACCTGGTTGCCGGTATAGGAGACTGCCGGCACGCCGCGCTTGATCAGCGCCATGGCCAGCAGTGCGATCGTCACCTGCTCACCGGTGGAAACGATCACGTCCAGCTCGCGGGGAACTGGCTGACCGTCGCCGCTGATTTGCTTGGCAAGGTCGATCAGACGGTTGGTTTCGCCGCTCATGGCCGACAGTACAACCACCAGGTCGTCACCGGCTTCGCGGAATTTTTTCACCTTGTCGGCGACCTGCTCGATTCTTTCGACGGAACCGACCGAGGTACCTCCAAATTTCTGTACGATCAAAGCCATTTCTAAGCCGCCTCAGCCCGTAAAGGGGCGCCCATTAATCAATCAAACTGCGCAGCTCCAAAGCCCGCCACTAGACGACGGGCTCGGCTTGGAACCTTAAATCCCCTGCTCGACGAACGGAACGGTCAGGGCCAGCGCAGCATCCAGCGCAGCGGCATCGACGCCACCGCCCTGCGCCATGTCCGGACGACCACCGCCCTTCCCGCCCACTGCCGCAGCGGCTTGCTTCATCAAATCACCGGCTTTGAGTTGGCCAGTCAGGTCCTTGGTTACGCCCGCAACCAGTACGACCTTTTCCTCATGGACACTGCCGAGCAGGATCACTGCGCGACCGAGTTTGTTTTTCAACTGATCGACCAGCGCCAACAGCGCCTTGCCGTCCTGACCGTCCAGGCGCGCCGCCAGCACTTTCGCGCCTTTGACATCCAGCGCCTGTGCCGACAGATCGTCGCCAGCGGCACTGGCGGCCTTGGCCTGCAGCTGCTCGAGCTGTTTCTCCAGCAGGCGGTTGCGCTCCAGCACGGCCGACAGCTTGTCGATCAGATTGTCACGGCTGCCCTTGACCAGGGTCGCCGCTTCCTTGAGTTGCTCTTCCGCAGCGTTCAGGTACGCCAGTGCCGCGGCACCGGTGACTGCCTCGATACGACGTACGCCCGAGGCCACGCCGCCTTCGCTGATGATTTTCAGCAGGCCGATATCGCCGGTACGGTTGGCGTGGATACCGCCACACAGCTCGACGGAGAAATCGCCGCCCATGCTCAGTACCCGCACGCTGTCGCCGTACTTCTCGCCGAACAGCGCCATGGCACCCTTCTGCTTGGCGGTGTCGATATCGGTTTCTTCGGTTTCCACCTCGGTGTTCTTGCGAATCTCGGCGTTGACGATGTCTTCCAGGGCCTTGATCTGCTCAGGCTTGATCGCTTCGAAATGACTGAAGTCGAAACGCAGGCGCTGACTGTCGACCAACGAGCCCTTCTGCTGCACATGCTCGCCCAGCACCTGGCGCAGAGCGGCGTGCAGCAAGTGGGTAGCCGAGTGGTTCAGCGAAGTGGCGTGACGCACTTCGGCATCGACCTGGGTTTGCACCGGAGCGCCAACGGTCAGGCTGCCGCTGGCCAATACGCCGTGATGCAGGAAGGCACCGCCGGTCTTGGTGGTATCGCGCACGTCGAAACGCGCGTTGCCCGCTTGCAGGTAACCGCAGTCGCCGATCTGGCCGCCCGACTCGGCGTAGAAAGGTGTCTGGTCAAGAATGACCACGCCCTCTTCGCCTTCGCTCAGCACGTCGACCGATTGCCCTTCCTTATAAAGCGCTACCACCTTGGCCGAACCGTTGGTGGTGTAGTAACCGGTGAACTCGGTGGCCACATCGACCTTGACCAGGCTGTTGTAGTCCATGCCGAAGGAGCTGGCGGAACGGGCACGTACGCGCTGGGCTTCCATCTCGCGTTCGAAACCTTCCTCGTCGAGGGTCAGCTCGCGCTCGCGGGCGATGTCGCCGGTCAGGTCCATCGGGAAACCGTAGGTGTCGTACAGCTTGAACACCACGTCGCCCGGCACCACAGTGCCTTTGAGCTCGGCCAGGTCCTGCTCGAGGATCTTCAGGCCCTGCTCCAGGGTCTTGGCGAACTGCTCTTCTTCGGCTTTCAGCACGCGCTCGATATGCGCCTGCTGGGATTTCAGTTCCGGGAAGGCTTCGCCCATCTCGGCGACCAGCGCGGCCACGATCTGATAGAAGAAGCTGCCCTTGGCGCCCAGCTTGTTGCCGTGACGGCAAGCGCGGCGAATGATGCGACGCAGGACATAACCGCGACCTTCGTTGGAAGGCAGCACGCCGTCGGCGATCAGGAAGCCGCAGGAACGGATGTGGTCGGCCACGACTTTCAGCGACGCCTGGGCGTCGTTGGTGCAACCGATGGCCTTGGCCGCCGCGTTCAGCAGGCTCTGGAACAGGTCGATTTCATAGTTCGAGTGAACGTGCTGCAGGACCGCACTGATCCGCTCCAGGCCCATGCCGGTGTCCACCGACGGCGCTGGCAACGGATGCAACACGCCATCGGCGGTGCGGTTGAACTGCATGAACACGTTGTTCCAGATCTCGATGTAACGGTCGCCGTCTTCTTCCGGCGAGCCCGGTGGGCCGCCCCATATGTCGGCGCCGTGATCGTAGAAAATCTCGGTGCAAGGACCGCACGGGCCGGTATCGCCCATGGTCCAGAAGTTGTCGGAGGCGTATGGCGCGCCCTTGTTGTCGCCGATACGGACCATGCGCTCGGCCGGAACTCCGACTTCCTTGGTCCAGATGTCATAGGCCTCGTCATCGCTGGCGTAGACGGTGACCCAGAGCTTTTCTTTCGGCAGGTTCAGCCACTTGTCGGACGTCAGGAAAGTCCAGGCGAAAGTGATGGCGTCACGCTTGAAGTAATCGCCGAAGCTGAAGTTGCCCAGCATTTCGAAGAAAGTGTGGTGGCGGGCGGTGTAACCGACGTTTTCCAGGTCGTTGTGCTTGCCGCCGGCGCGTACGCATTTCTGGCTGCTTACGGCGCGGGTATAGGCGCGCTTTTCCTGGCCCAGGAAGCAGTCCTTGAACTGGTTCATCCCCGCGTTGGTGAACAGCAGGGTTGGGTCGTTGCCCGGAATCAAAGAGCTGGAGGCTACACGGGTGTGGCCTTGCTCTTCGAAGAAGCGAAGGAAGGCTTCACGGATTTCTGCGCTTTTCATTAGGTTCTTCCACGGAGACTGCGGCCAAAGGCCTGTGCGAAACGTCATCAGACGAAACGACGGCAAAGGGCCGCATTATATCGGCCCTGAGCTTGGGGTACAGCGTGTTTATACGATAGAGAGGGTCAATTGGACGGCTAACACTGTCAGTTGCGGGAAAAATCGATAAAAGTCCCGATGACTTGCTCGATTTGTGCACGACTGACGTCCATATGGGTGACCATCCGCAGCCGCGACGCGGCGCTCAGCCTGATCCCACGCTCGCCGGCGAAGGCCTTGAGGGCCTCTGCCCTGTCGCCCATCGCCACATAGACCATGTTGGTCTGCACCGGCTCGACCTCATAGCCCGCCTCGCGCAGCCCCTCGGCCAGCAACTGGGCATTGGCATGGTCATCGGCCAGGCGCGCTACATGCTGATCGAGCGCATACAGGCCCGCCGCGGCCAGAATCCCGGCCTGGCGCATGCCGCCACCGACCATCTTGCGCAGGTGTCGAGCCTTGCCGATCAGCTCCGCCGAACCGCACAGCACCGAGCCCACCGGCGCGCCCAGGCCCTTGGACAGGCACACCGAGACCGAATCGAAGTGCTGGGTAATCTGCCTCGCATCGACACCCAGCTTGACCGCCGCGTTGTACAAGCGCGCGCCGTCCAGGTGCAGGGCCAGGCCATGCTCGCGGGTAAAGGCCCGGGCCTGCGCCAGATAGCTCAACGGCAGCACCTTGCCCTGCATGGTGTTTTCCAGTGCCAGCAGGCGGGTACGGGCAAAGTGGAAGTCATCCGGCTTGATCGCCGCGGCGACCTGGGCCAGGTCCAGCGAGCCATCGGCCTGGACTTCCAGTGGCTGGGGCTGGATCGAACCCAGCACCGCCGCCCCGCCGCCCTCGTACTTATAGGTATGCGCCTGCTGGCCGACGATGTATTCGTCGCCACGCCCACAATGGGCCATCAAGCCCAGCAGGTTGCTCATGGTCCCCGTTGGCACAAACAGCGCCTCGGAGAATCCGAGACGCTGCGCCAATTCGGCTTCCAGGCGGTTGACCGTTGGATCTTCGCCGTAGACATCATCGCCCGTGGCCGCTGCGGCCATTGCCTCCAGCATGCCTGCCGTGGGTTGGGTAACGGTGTCACTGCGAAGATCGATAACGCTCATGAATCAGGCCTCGGCAAAGGGACGCGAACGTCGCTGCGGATAAGGGAATTCTTTCGAACTGAATTACTACGGGCACAACCGCGATTTATCAAGGCCCGCTCGGGAAAAGCCCGTCGATGGACAGGAAAAACCGATGTTTATCATCCAAAAGCCGCAATGCACCGCCGAAAAATATGTGTTACAAACTCACCGCCGCCGCAAAGCCCGGTGGCAACGTTCTCAGGGCGGGGTGTAATTCCCCACCGGCGGTAATTGCGCGCAATGCGCATAGCCCGCGAGCGCTTGGCGACAGGCGCCGCTTCGGCGGCGAATGACGGCAAGGTCAGCAGACCCGGTGTGATCCCGGGGCCGACGGTCATAGTCCGGATGAAGAGAGAACGGGATTGGCGCCAAAGGGCCGTCCACAGACCTGCGCGCGACTGCTTGTGCGCCTGGCCTGTACGTACCCTTAAATCCCTTTCGATTCATAACGCCCTGTTTTTCACACAAACAGGAGTCAGAACAGATGCAACCCACCGCAATCGATAGCAAAAGCAAACAGCATCACGGCGAACGCGTGGCGTTTATCCAGGCCTGCTGGCACAAGGAAATCGTCGACCAGAGCCGCAAAGGTTTCGTCAGCGAGATGCTCGCCCAGGGTTATCAGGAAACCGATATCGACTTCTTCGAAGTCGGCGGCGCCTTTGAAATTCCACTGCACGCCAAGCTGCTGGCCAAGTCCGGTCGTTATGCCGGCATCGTCGCCGCGGGCCTGGTGGTGGACGGCGGTATCTACCGTCACGAGTTCGTCGCCCAGTCGGTGATCAGCGGCCTGATGCAGGTCCAGCTGGAAACCGAAGTGCCAGTGTTCTCGGTGGTCTTGACCCCGCACCACTTCCACGCCGGCGAAGAACATCAGAAGTTCTTCTTCGAGCATTTCGTGCACAAGGGCCAGGAAGCGGCGAAGACCTGCGCCGATACCCTGCACAAGACTCGTGCCCTGCGCCGTCATGAGCAGCGGGTAGCGGTGTAAGCGTCAGACGCTGAAAGCAAAATCGCGAGNCGATATTTTGTAGCCGCTGCCGCAGGCTACGATCGAGCCCGAAGGGGTCGCTGCTCTTGAGGGCCTCAAAGGCCCTGCGGGCCTTATCGCAGCCTTCGGCAGCGGCTACAGGTTGCCGGGTCAGGCCAGGCCGTCAGCCGTGGTCGGCACGATCAGGATCCCGGCACGCAGGCCGTTTTTCACCTTGGGGTTGGGGAAAATGATCCGCGCGCCCTCTTCCTCGACTATCCAGCGAGTCTGGGCGATGTCGTCGGCCAGCAGGTAACCCACTTCCAGTTCGGAGAAATTCTCGATATCCGCCGGCAGGTGCAGGTGGAAGGTATCGCTGTGCTTGATGATTTCCCGAGCGACGCTGAACAGCTGCAAACCATCCAGCTTCTCTTCCGCCATGGGCGGTTCGCAGCCTTCGATGATCTGCTTCAGGCGGGTTTCCAGACGCTCGACATTCACCCCCTGGTTCTGCCCGAACGGCCGGGCCTTGCCCAACTCCAGGGTGAAAGACTCGGCGTCCAGCTTGTCGTAGGTATAGGAACTGAACACGATGGACGGCTTGTTCTGCAGCAACACGGCCTCCATGCCCGCGGCCCGCAGGCGCGCCAGTTCCCGGCGCGAGTGCTGGCGACCTTCCTTCCACGGATACAGGGCGAACTGCTCGATCTTCGAACCGCGGATCGCCGTGTGCAGGTCGTAGTGCAGACGGGTACGCTCCGGCAGGCTGAAGAAACTCGCCGCCAGGCGCTCCAGCTCGCAGGCGCGCAAGGCTTCGTTACCACTGCTTTGTTCGTGACGGCCGTTGAACAGCCGGTTGATGTCCTGCTCGATGAAACGCTCGCCGCGGCGCATGGCCTCGGGATTGCCGAACAGGAACAGAATGCGTGCGCACGGCTTGAGGTCGCCGCGGGCGATGTCGTGCAACAGACGGTCGAGCAACTCGATCGGTGCCGTCTCGTTGCCGTGGATGCCGGCCGACAGCAGCAGGTCCATGCCATTGTCACGCGCCTGAGGTGGCCGGACTTCCAGCGCACCTTCGCTCAGCCAGCGCATCCGCACGCCGTCGACAGTCAGTTGAGTCTTCTCCGCCGGTTCACGACCGGCGAGGGTCAGTTCAAGCAGTTTGCCGAGGGCGAGCATAGAAGGTTATTCCTTAATGGTCGTGCTGGCAGTCAGGGCCGTGCACGTGATCGTCGTCACCAGCGTCGGCCGGTTCCATTTCCAGTTGCAGACTTACCAGATTAGTCGCCAATGGACGCAGCAGCAGGTTGGCGTACTCTTCGTCGCCTTCCTCGACGTCCACGCCGATCAGCAGCTGGCCGCGGCCGTCCTGCTGGATCCACAGTTCCTTGCCTTGCCACATCACGGCAACGCGGGTGCAGGAAGTTTCCAGTTGAGTGCCGTCGGTGTCTTCAAGGATCAGCTGCAGGGTATCGCTCATTTATTACGCTCTCATCTGGAGGTAAAGCGGCGCGCCTGGATCAGCGGACTCAGGCGCGGGCTTTCAATTGATCTGGAATGGATAAACCGCGCCCAGTTTAAGGATTTGCGTCAGTTCATCCAGTGCCGTCCGGCACTCAAGCAGCAATTGCGGGTCCGCCAGATCGTTTTCGCTCAAGCGGTCGCGGTAGTGCTTGTCGACCCATTGGGTCAGCGTGTCGTACAACGGTGCGGTCATGATAACCCCTGGGTTGACCGCCGCCAGTTCGGTTTGGTTGAGCGCGACCCGTAGCCGCAGGCACGCCGGGCCACCGCCGTTCTGCATGCTCTGCTTGAGGTCGAAGACTTTCACTTCGCGGATCAAGCCGCCGGAGCTGGTCAGGCCTTGCAGGTACTGCCAGACGCGCTCGTTGCCGCGGCACTCTTCCGGCACGATCAGCAGCATCGAACCATCGGCGCGGGACAGCAACTGGCTGTTGAACAGGTAGGAGCGCACCGCGTCTTCCACCGTGACCTGCGAGCGCGGCACGCAGATCGACTGGAAGTTGCCGCCACGCTTGCCCAGCTTGGCCTGCAGCTCGGCGAGCATCTTGTCGGTCTCGAGGAACGCATCCTCGTGGTAGAACAGCACCTCGCCGTTACCCACCGCGATCACATCGTTATGGAACACGCCCTGGTCGATCACCGATGGGTTCTGCTGGGCATACACCACACCGTCGTCGCTCAGGCCGTGCAGTCGGGCGACGGCCTGCGAGGCTTCCAGGGTCTGGCGCGCCGGGTACTTCTGCGGTGCCGGGTAGCGGGTATCGAAGGCACTGCGACCGAAGACGAAGAACTCGACGCCAGCCTGGCCATAGTCGCGGCAGAAACGGGTGTGGTTGGCCGCGCCTTCATCGCCGAACTGCGCCACCGCCGGCAGCGCCGCGTGATGGGCGAAATGCTTCTGGTCGGCGAACATCGCCCCCAGTACGCGACTGGTGGTTGGGTGTTCGATGCTGCGGTGATATTTGCAGTTCAGGTTGGCGGCGGTGAAATGCACGCGACCGTCAGAGGTGTCGGCACTCGGGCTGACCGTGGCGGCGTTGGCCACCCACATGCTCGACGCCGAGCAGCTAGCGACCAGCAGCGGCATCGCATCCTTGGCGGCGCGCTCGATGACCTGTGCATCGCTGCCGGTAAAACCCAGTCGGCGCAGGGCAGCCACGTCCGGGCGCTCCTGTGGCGCCAGCACGCCTTGCTGGAAACCCATTTCCATCAGCGCTTTCATTTTCGCCAGGCCCTGCAGCGCGGCTTCCTTGGGGTTGGAAGACTGCTGGCTGTTGCTCTGGGACGCGACGTTGCCGTAGGACAGGCCGCCGTAGTTATGGGTAGGCCCCACTAGACCGTCGAAATTGACTTCATAGGATTTCATCAGCGAGGCTCCACGAAAATCTGTTGTTATAGGCATCGGTATCAGTACATGTCTTGAGGCCGTCGGCGCCCGCTTCGCGGGACGATCGCAGCCTGCGGCAGCGGCTACAGGGTTACCACAACCACCGACGCCTGCCGCTCTNGCAGGCTGCGCTAAGGTCCGCAGGACCTTCCAGCAATCTGCGGCGCAACTCGTCACGCCAGCTTCACACCCGGCGTCAGCGCGCTCGGCAAGGTCAGGCTCGCGGTTTCCAGCGACGCCACCGGGTACGCGCAGTAATCCGCCGCGTAATAGGCACTGGCGCGATGGTTGCCCGAGGCCCCCACGCCGCCAAACGGCGCGCTGCTTGCGGCACCGGTCAGCTGCTTGTTCCAGTTGACGATACCGGCCCGGCTTTCCAGCCAGAACTGCTGGTAACGCGCCTCGGAATCCGACAGCAGGCCCGCCGCCAGACCGTACTGGGTGTCGTTGGCCTCGGCGATCGCCGCTTCGAAATCGGCGTAGCGAATCACTTGCAGCAAGGGGCCGAACAGCTCTTCGTCCGGGCGCTCGGCCACGGCGGTCACGTCGAGAATGCCCGGGGTCAGCAGCGCGGCCTGATCCTGCGGCTGGGTCATTTCCAGCAATGCCACTGCGCCATTGGCCAGCAGGTTTTCCTGGGCCTGCATCAGCGCGCGGGCAGCGCCGAGGGAAATCACCGAGCCCATGAACGGCGCCGGCTGCTGGTCGAACGCACCGACCTCGATGGTCGAGCTGACCGCGACCAGGCGCTCCAGCAACCGGTCGCCCCAGGCGCCTTGCGGCACCAGCAGACGGCGCGCGCAGGTGCAACGCTGGCCGGCGGAAATGAAGGCCGACTGGATAATGGTGTAGACCGCCGCGTCCAGGTCCGCGACCTGATCCACCACCAGCGGGTTGTTACCGCCCATCTCCAGCGCGAGGATCTTGTCCGGACGGCCGGCGAACTGCTGGTGCAGGTGATTGCCGGTACGGCTGGAACCGGTGAAGAACAGACCGTCGATACCCGGGTTGGCAGCCAGGGCGATGCCGGTTTCCCGCGCGCCTTGCAGCAGGTTCAACACACCCGCCGGCAGCCCGGCTTCGATCCAGCACTTGACGGTCAGCTCGGCGACTTTCGGGGTCAGTTCGCTGGGCTTGAACAGCACGCTGTTACCCGCCAGCAGGGCAGGAACGATATGACCGTTAGGCAGATGGCCAGGGAAGTTGTACGGACCGAACACCGCCACCACACCGTGGGGCTTGTGTCGCAGTACCGCGGTGGCGTCGCCCAGCGGGCCGCTCTTCTCGCCGGTACGTTCACGGTAGCTCTGCACCGAGATCGCGACCTTGTTGACCATGCTGGTCACTTCGGTGGCGGCTTCCCACAGCGGCTTGCCGGTTTCCTCACCGATGCAACGGGCCAGTTCGTCGGCATGGCTTTTCAGGCTGGCGGCAAAGGCTTCCAGCACTGCGATCCGCTCGTCCAGCGAACGCTTGGCCCAGGCCGGGAATGCCTGGCGCGCGGCCTGCACCGCACTTTCAACCTGGGCGACGGTGGCACCGTTGCCCGACCACAGCACCTGCTGGGTCACCGGATTCAACGACTCAAAGGCTTCGCCCTGGCCTGGCAGCCATTGGCCTGCGATGTACAGCGTGTTCATTATTTCGACTCCCGGGAAGCAGACAGCGCAACGGCACGGACCTGATCGCCCGCATTGAGTTGCAGGCGTTTGGCGGTCAGCGCATCAACCACCAGGGTGCCCGACGCGAAGCGCGCGGGTGCGGCGGTGATCCGGCAGTCCTCGCGCTTGCGGTTGTGAATCAGGAAAGGCGTGGCGTCGTCGCCCGGCGTGCCGATGGCCAGCACCAGCGCCTGGCTGTCGCGCACCGCGCGGATCTTGGCGGTTTCGCACTCCACCGCCGGGCCGGCGTCGAAGATGTCGACGTAACCCTGGTAGCTGAAACCCTCGCTCTTGAGCATGGCCAGGGCCGGCTCGGTATCGGTGTGCACCTTGCCGATCACATTGCGCGCGCCCTCGGAGAGGAAGCAGGTGTACAGCGGGAACTTCGGCATCAGCTCGGCGATGAACGCCTTGTTGCCCACGCCGGTCAGGTAGTCGGCCTGGCTGAATTCCATCTTGAAGAAGTGCCGGCCCAGGCTTTCCCAGAATGGCGAGCGCCCGGCTTCGTCGGACATGCCGCGCATCTCGGCGATGATCTTGTTGCCAAACAGCTGCGGGAATTCGGCGATGAACAGCATGCGTGCCTTGGCCAGCATGCGGCCGTTGAGGCCGGTGCGGTAATCGGCGTGCAGGAACAGCGAGCACAGCTCGGAATTGCCGGTCAGGTCGTTGGCCAGGAACAGCGTCGGAATCTCACGGTAGATGTTCAGCTCCTGGGAGGCGCTGACGGTCAGGCCGACCCGGAAGTTGTACCAGGGCTCACGCAGGCCGACCGCGCCGGCAATCGCGGAAATCCCCACCACGCGGCCGTTGTCGTCCTCGAGCACGAACAGGTAATCCGCATCGCCCCGCTCGGCTTCGCCACGGAAGGTCTTTTCCGCCCAGCCCACGCGGTGTTTCAGGCGCTCTTCGTTGGCCGGCAAGGTAGTCAGGCCGGTGCCGGTGCTGCGGGCCAGGTCGATCAGAGCGGGTAAGTCGCTGCTGCGTACGGGACGAACGATCATGCTATCTCCTCAGACGGGCGCCGCTGACGGCCCCCGCGAAACTCGCTTAAGGCGTTAAACCGCCACCAGGCGCACGCTGGCACCTTCGCCGACGCCCAGGGCTTCGGCCGCTTGCAGATCCAGGGTCACCGGTTTGCCCGGCGCGTAATCCAGCTCCAGCATCACCGCGCGGTAATCCTGTAACTGCGCGTTGGCGACCAGGTACTGGCGTCCGCCGCCCTTGGCGACCTCACCGATCTTCACCGGCACCACGCGGCTCTGGGCGATCGAACGGATCCCCGAGACCCGGGCATGCAGGGTCGGGCCACCGTCGAAGATGTCGATGTAATGGTCGGTCTCGAAGCCTTCGCGCATCAGGATGTCGAAGGTGATCTGCGCCCGCGGGTGCACCTGGCCCATGGCTTCCTGCGCGGCATCCGGCAGCAGCGGCACATAGATCGGGTAGTGCGGCATCAGCTCGGCGAGGAAGGTGCGGCTTTTCAGCCCGCACAGACGCTCGGCGGCGGCGTAGTTGAGGTCGAAGAAGTTGCGACCGATGGCGTCCCAGAACGGCGAGTCGCCGTTCTCGTCGCTGTAGCCGACGATCTCGGTCACCACCGAATCGGCGAAACGCTCCGGGTGGCTGGCGACAAACAACAGGCGACCGCGGGAATTGAGTTCCGACCACGGCGAACCCACCAGCTCCGGGACCACATAGAAGCTGGTCAGCAGGCTGTTGCCGGTCAGGTCGTGGCACTGGGAAAGCACGTGGATCTTGTTGTGGATCTTCAGCTCGCGGGAGGCGTGCACGAAGGTTTCGTTACGGAAGCTGTAGAACGGCTCGGAGTAACCGGCCGAGGCGACGATGGCCGAGCAACCGACCAGCTTGCCGGCTTCGGTGTCCTCGAGGACGAAGAAGTAGCTCTCCTCGCCATTGAAGCTCACCTCGGCGGCGAACGAAGCCTCGCTTGCCGCGATCTTGTCGCTCAGGCGTTCCACGTCATCCGGCAAGGAAGTGACACCAATCGGGCTGTCCGCAGCCAGACGCTGTACCTCGCCCAGATCAGCCATTTGCGCGGGGCGCATCACCAGCATGGTGTCACTCCTTACTCGAAACAGGCCGGCCAGGAGGCCGACTCAGGGAAAAAAATGCCGGGACAGCCCGGCACCGAAAATTGGGCTCGACGCTTGCCCGAAGACAAGCGCCGAGGAGTACCGCGGCCCGAATCAGGCCTGGGTCAGCTTGGCTACTGCGCGCTCGAAGCGCTGCAGGCCTTCTTCGATGTCCGCTTCTTCGACCACCAGGCTCGGGGCGAAACGCACCACGTCCGGACCGGCCTGGAGGATCATCAGGTTTTCTTTTTCAGCGGCGTTGAACACGTCCTTGGCCTTGCCTTTCCAGGCATCGCTGAGCACGCAACCGAGCAGCAGGCCCAGGCCGCGCACTTCGGTGAACAGGCCGTACTTCTCGCCGATCTGCTGCAGGCGGGTCTTGAAGCGATCGTGCTTGGCCTTCACGCCGTTCAGCACTTCGGGCGTGTTGATCACGTCGATCACCGCGCCGGCCACCGCGCACGCCAGCGGGTTGCCGCCGTAGGTGGTGCCGTGGGTGCCGACCACCAGGTGCTTGGCCAGCGCTTCGGTGGTCAGCATCGCGGCGATCGGGAAACCGCCGCCCAGGCTCTTGGCGCTGGTCAGGATGTCCGGGGTCACGCCGTAGTGCATATAGGCGAACAGCTCGCCGCTGCGGCCCATGCCGGTCTGCACTTCGTCGAACACCAGCAACGCATTGTGCGCATCGCACAGCTCGCGGGCGCCTTGCAGGTAAGCCTTCTCGGCCGGCAACACACCGCCTTCGCCCTGGATCGGCTCCAGTACCACCGCGCAGGTCTTGTCCGAAATCGCCGCTTTCAATGCCGCCAGATCGTTGTAAGGAACGTGGGTGATACCAGTGATTTTAGGACCGAAGCCGTCGGAGTATTTCGACTGGCCGCCCACGTTCACGGTGAACAGGGTGCGACCGTGGAAGCTGTTGAGGGCAGCGATGATTTCGTATTTTTCCGCGCCGAAACGGTCGAAGGCGACACGACGGGCCAGCTTGAAGGCGGCCTCGTTGGCTTCGGCGCCGGAGTTGCAGAAGAACGCGCGCTCGGCAAAGGTGGCGTCGACCAGCTTGTGGGCCAGGCGCAGGGCCGGCTCGTTGGTGAAGACGTTGGATACGTGCCACAGCTTGTTGGCCTGTTCGGTCAGCGCAGCGACCAGCGCCGGATGGGCGTGGCCCAGTACGTTGACCGCGATCCCGCCGGCAAAGTCGATCAGCTCTCGGCCCGACTGATCCCAGACTCGGGAGCCCGCGCCACGCACAGGAATGAAAGCCGCAGGTGCATAGTTGGGAACCATGACCTGATCGAAATCGGCGCGTTGCACCGGAGCTTGCTCAACGGACATCGGAGTCTCCTGAAGAGGAACGCCTGCCTGAAACTGGCGAGCGATGGGGGGATTGTAAGGACAGTTTTCTGCCCGGCCTTGTCGCCAAGCGACAACTTCTTATAGCGCCAACCCCGGTTTTACGCGGGTTTACGGCAATGCGACAAATAGCGTCGCAAAGGCGCAGTTTAAACTGCTGGAGGCTTTAACGGCAGGATTGTCCAACGATTTGCGCCCGGCGTGACGACGCCATCGCGAGCAAGCTTCGCTCCTACAGAAGAATGCATTCCGTGTAGGAACGAAGCTTGCTCGCGATAGCAATCTGACAGACAAAACGAAGAGGCGAATCAACCGCGCTCGGAAGGCACCGAAGACAGTTCGAAGGGACTGCTGCTACGCCGCTGGTTGCGGTCTTCCCGCGGCGTGGCGCCGAAGAAGTTGCGGTAGGCGCTGGAGAAATGCGGGCCCGAGGAGAAACCGCAGGACAGGCCGATCTGGATGATCGACTTGCTGGTCTGCATCAGCATCTGCCGCGCCTTGTTCAGGCGCAGCTCCAGGTAATACTGGCTCGGCACGCGATTGAGGTATTGCTTGAAGATCCGCTCCAGTTGCCGACGCGAGACGCACACATGCTGGGCGATTTCGTCGGTGGTCAGCGGCTCCTCGATATTGGCCTCCATCAGCAGCACCGCCTGGGTCAGCTTCGGGTGACTGGAACCCAGGCGATTCTGCAACGGAATGCGCTGGCGCTCGCCGCCTTCGCGGATACGTTCCACCACCAGCTCTTCCGAGACCGCGCCGGCCAGTTCCGCGCCGTGGTCACGGGCCAGCACCGCCAGCAACAGATCCAGCACCGACATCCCGCCACATGCCGTCAGGCGATCGCGATCCCAATCGAACAGATGGCTGGTGGCGATGACCTTGGGGAAACGCTCGGCAAAATCGTCCTGCCAGCGCCAGTGCACCGCAGCCCGATAACCGTCGAGAAAACCCAGCTGCGCCAGGGGATACACACCAGCGGACAAACCACCGATCACACAGCCGGCACGCACCAGTTGCTTGAGCGCGCTGCTCAGGGCCGGTGCCAGGGCGGCAGGCGGCTCATCGGCCAGCAGGAACAGTTTCTGGCAGCCTTCGAGCTTGCCCGACCAAGGCTCGCCCGGCAGTTGCCAGGCGCCGTCGACCGGCGCCTCGGCCTGCAGGAAGGCCAGTTCGTAGACCACTTCCGGATGCACGCGCTGAGCGACACGCAAGGCCTCCTCGGCCAGCGCCAGCGTCAAGGCTTTAGTGCTGGGCCAAATCAGGAAACCAATTCGATGGGCAGTCATGGCGGGCAATCCGAAACGAAAACAGTGTTAGAGGCCGAAGGCGGCTGCAACCAAATTAGACCATCTGGCGCGCGGTGCGCAGCATGACCTAATTTGGTGCATTACGGGAGTGATTTACTTCAGGCTGCCCGAGAGGAATTGTTGCAAACGTTCCGATTGCGGATTGACCAGCACTTCGCGCGGGTTGCCGCTCTCTTCCACCAGGCCCTTGTGCAGGAATATCAGCTGGTTCGAGACTTCTCGGGCAAAGCCCATTTCGTGGGTCACCACCACCATGGTCCGGCCTTCCTGGGCCAGGGCCTGCATCACTTTCAGCACGTCGCCCACCAACTCGGGGTCAAGCGCCGAAGTCGGTTCGTCGAACAGCATGACCTCAGGCTCCATCGCCAGCGCCCGGGCGATCGCCACACGCTGCTGCTCACCACCGGACATATGGCCCGGGTAGGCATCCTTGCGATGCGCCACGCCAACCTTGGCCAGGTAGTGCTCGGCCTTTTCACGGGCTTCGGCCTTGGGTACGCCGAGCACATGCACCGGCGCTTCCATGATGTTTTCGATGGCGGTCATGTGCGACCACAGGTTGAAGTGCTGGAACACCATCGACAGGCGCGAACGCATGCGCTGCAGCTGTTTTGGATCCGCCGCCTTCAGCGCGCCGTCCTTGTTCGCCACCAGCTTCAACTCTTCGTTGTTCAGCAGGATCTTGCCGGCGTGCGGCTGCTCCAGCAGGTTGATGCAACGCAGGAAGGTGGATTTGCCGGAGCCACTGGAGCCGATGATGCTGATCACATCGCCAGCCGCCGCTTTCAGGGACACGCCCTTGAGCACTTCGTGACTGCCATAGCGTTTATGCAGGTCTTGGACTTCAAGTTTGTACATGCTGTCGGTTCTCACAAAAGCAGTCAGTCGTTGAGCAAGCGCCCGTGCCGCAGCGCTTCGCGCCCCGCCACCTTGGCCAGCCAGAAACCGGGTTGGGCGTAACGCAGCCGCTCAACGGCGAACAACACGCCGCTGGTGCCAGCACACAGGGTGCTGACCCGATCGGATAAGGGATCAATCACTTCAAAAATCGGCTCGCCCTTCTCCACCCAGCTACCGGCCGGACGCAGAAAACTCACCACGCCGGGATGCGGCGCAAACAACAATTCGGTGCCTTCGAAAGGCATGCCCTCGCACGCTTCATGCTGCGCCGCCGGCCACTCGCCCGCAATCAGTCCCTGCTCGGCGAGGAACGCCAGGATGCCTTCGGCGTGCGCCTCGGCCTGCGGGCGACCGGTGTCGGCCTGGCCGCCCAACTCGAGGGTGGTCGCCAGGCAGGCCAGCGGGATCTGGGCCTGCGGGAACTGGCGCGACAGGCGCAACCAGGGCAGCGAACAGGCTTCGTCGAACGAGCTGCCGCCGGAATCTTCCGCCAGCAGGCCGACCCGCACATTCAGGTGGGCCGCCAGGGAGCGCCACTGCGGCCAATGCTGCGGCAAGGCGTACATATGCAGCGCCGCTTCCGTATCGCAGTGCAGGTCCAGCACCACGTCCGCGGTGCAGGCGTGGCTCAGGAGGATGCGTTGCATGCCTTGCAGCTGGCTCACTGGCGCTGGCAGTTCGGCCAGCACATCGCTCATGGCCTGGCGAATCATCTGGATATTGGCGTGCGGGTCATCCCCCAGGCACCCATCCAGACGGGCCGCGACCGGCGCGCTCAGCTCGACGAAATCACGGTTGAAGTTCTTGCCGCTGCCAACCTCGAACCGCCCCTGGTGATTGCCTTGCAGCAGCTGGCCCAGGCCCATCGGGTTGGCCACCGGCACCAGTTCGATCACGCCATTCAGCGCGCCCTGGGCTTCCAGTTCGGCCAGGCGCTTTTTCAGCTCCCAGGCGGTGCGCATCCCAGGCAGTTCGTCCGCATGCAGGCTGGCCTGGATATAGGCCTTGCGCTCGCCGCGACCGAAACGGAACACCGAGATCTGCCGTTCGCTGCCCAGGTGGCTCCACGGCAATGCATGGTCAATGCGTTCCATATCAGTGCTTCCGCGGCGCCAGGTAGCGCAGCCAGCGGCCTTCGGCCAGCTTGAACAGGCGCACCAGGATAAAGGTCAGGCACAGGTAGAACAGGCCAGCGGTAATGTAGGCCTCGAACGGCAGGTAGTACTGCGCGTTGACCGTACGAGCAGCACCGGTGATATCGATCAGGGTCACGATGGAGGCCAGGCTGGTGGTCTGCAGCATCATGATCACTTCGTTGCTGTACTGCGGCAGCGCCCGGCGCAGGGCCGACGGCAGCAGGATGCGGGCATACATCTTGTAGCGCGACATGCCCATGGCCTTGGCCGCTTCGATCTCGCCGTTCGGCGTGGCCTTGAGGCTGCCGGCGATGATTTCCGCGGTGTAGGCGCTGGTGTTGATGGCGAACGCCAGGCAAGCACAGAAGGTCGCACTGGACAGCCACGGCCAGAGGAAGCTCTGACGCACCACATCGAACTGCGCCAGGCCGTAGTAGATCAGGAACAGCTGCACCAGCATCGGTGTGCCGCGGATCACGTAGGTATAGAGCCAGGCGCTCAGGTTGACGATCGGCTGCTTGGATACCCGCATCAGCCCCAGGGGCAGTGCCACCAGCAGACCGAAGAACAGCGACAGGGCCAACAGCTTCAGGGTGGTCAGCAGGCCGCTGAAATACAGCGGCAAGGCCTCATAGATGACGTTGTAGTCGAAGATCATAGATCGGCCGCCCTTACGCCTACCGAGTAGCGCTTCTCAAGGTGACGCAATGCCAGCAACGAGACACTGGTGATCACCAGGTACATCGCTGCCACCGCGAGGAAGAAGGTGAAAGGCTCGCGGGTGGCGTCAGCCGCCTGCTTGGCCTTGAACATCATGTCTTGCAGGCCCACCACCGAAATCAGCGCAGTGGCCTTGGTCAGTACCAGCCAGTTGTTGGTAAAGCCCGGAATCGCCAGGCGGATCATCTGCGGCACCAGCACCCGGAAGAACACCTGGAAACTGTTCATGCCGTAGGCCATGCCCGCTTCCGCCTGCCCCTTGGGGATCGCCATGAAGGCACCACGGAAGGTTTCCGACAGGTAGGCACCGAAGATGAAGCCCAGGGTGCCGATACCGGCAGCCAGCGGGTTCAGGTCGATGTAGTCGTCGTAACCCAGCATGGGCGCGACACGGTTGAGCAGGTCCTGGCCGCCGTAGAAGATCAGCAGGATCAGCACCAGGTCGGGAATCCCGCGGATCACCGTGGAATACAGGTCGCCCAGCCATGCCAGCCAGCGCACCGGCGAGAGGCGCAGCGCGACCCCGATCAGACCCAGAACGATGGCCAGGGCCATGGACGACAAGGCAAGCTGAAGCGTCAGCCAAGCGCCATCGAGGATGACAGCCCCGTAGCCTTTCAACATGATTCAGGTCCTCGAAAATTGGGATGAAAAAATGGCGCAAACTTCAGAGATTCTGCTGCTTGCGCCATCTCGGACTTGCTGACTCGACGTTTTACTTGCCGTAAATGTCGAAGTCGAAGTACTTGTCCTGGATTTGCTTGTACTTGCCGTTCTCGCGAATGGCAGCGATAGCACCGGTGATCTTGTCTTTCAGCGCATCACCCTTGCGCACAGCGATACCCACGCCGTCGCCGAAGTATTTGGTGTCGGTGAACGCCGGGCCGACGAACGCGAAACCTTTGCCGGCGTCGGTTTTCAGGAAGCCGTCATTCAACAGGGTAGCGTCTGCCACGGTGCCGTCGAGGCGACCGGCAGCCACGTCCAGGTAGATCTCGTTCTGCGAGCCGTATGGCTTGATCTCGGCACCCAGCGGAGCCAGTACTTCACGGGCGAAACGCTCGTGGATCGAACCGCGCTGCACGCCGATGTTCTTGCCCTTGAGCTCGGCCAGGCCGTCGCTGACCTGGGTACCGGCCTTCATGACCAGGCGCGCAGGGGTGTTGTAGTACTTGCCGGTGAAGTCCACGGACTTCTTGCGGTCGTCGGTGATCGACATGGACGACAGGATCGCATCGATCTTGCGCACCTTGAGCGCCGGGATCAGGCCGTCGAACTCTTGCTCGACCCACACGCACTTGACCTTCATTTCTTCACACAGGGCGTTGCCGATGTCGTAGTCGAAACCAACGATGCTGCCGTCTGGAGCCTTGGAAGCGAATGGAGGGTAAGCCGCTTCGATACCAATTTTCAGAGGCTTTTCATCGGCGAACGTCGGCAGGGAAAGTACGGAGGACAGTGCCAGGGCGCCAAGAAGCACGAGTTTCTTCATCTTAGGACTCCATCGGTAAAGGGCGAAAACGGCAGAGTGAGCGACAGCCCAATATGCGAATGGGTGGAACCTGATAGCGGTGCTGCGTCCTTGAGGACCTGGCCATGAACCCCATGCGGGTTCCTCGACAGGCAACGACGAGCGAGTGATCGGCATTCTAACGACAGGCCCGAAGCCGATATTTCCTCAATGCGACAACAAATTACAGAAGCACTGAGAAACCAGGTCGAGCACATTGACAGCTCTTCAAGTTTATGCAAGAGCAAAAGACGGTAAACCAATCTACGTTGCAAATTGCGGGCCTATTATTCGCAAAGCCTTCTATTCCGGCAAGCGCAGCGTTATGACTTATTTTTTACAGGCCCCGAAAAGGCCCTGAAACAGGGCTTGGCGTTTCTCATTGCCCCGAATCCGGGCAGCGGGTTACACATTCCTTGCGGCCGGTAACATTCAGATACGCCTGATGGACATGCCGATATTTATTCGATCAAAAAGCCGCTCCCTGTAGCCGCTGCCGCAGGCTGTGATAAGACCCGAAGGGCCTTCAGGACCTTCAAGAGCGCGTNTCTCCTGCGGAGCCGATCGCAGCCTGCGGCAGCGGCTACAGGGGAGCTGGGTAACCCCCATAAAAAAGCCCTGCCCGGCGCAGGGCCGGACAGGGCTTTGGTTGACGCAGGCCCGTCTTAGGCGACGTTCATGGTCTTGTGGGTATCGACCAGGTGCTGCACCACGCCCGGGTCGGCCAGGGTGGAGATATCCCCCAGGCTGTCGTATTCCGCCGTGGCGATCTTGCGCAGGATACGGCGCATGATCTTCCCGGAACGGGTCTTCGGCAGCCCTGGCGCCCACTGGATGACATCCGGCGAGGCGATCGGACCGATCTCCTTGCGCACCCAGTTCTTCAGCTCCAGGCGCAGCGCCTCGCTCGGCTCTTCGCCACCGTTGAGGGTGACGTAGACATAGATGCCCTGCCCCTTGATGTCATGGGGCACACCGACCACCGCCGCTTCGGCGACTTTCGGGTGAGCGACCATGGCGCTTTCGATCTCGGCGGTGCCCATGCGGTGGCCGGAGACGTTGAGCACGTCGTCCACCCGCCCGGTGATCCACCAGTAGCCGTCTTCATCGCGACGGGCACCGTCACCGGTGAAGTACATGCCACGGAAGGTCTTGAAGTAGGTATCGACGAAACGATCGTGGTCGCCATACAGGGTGCGCGCCTGGCCCGGCCACGAATCGAGGATCACCAGGTTGCCTTCGGCGGCGCCCTCGATGATGTTGCCCAGGTTGTCCACCAGCGCCGGCACCACACCAAAGAACGGACGTGCCGCCGAACCCGGCTTGAGGGCATGGGCGCCCGGCAGCGGGCTCATCAGGGTCGCGCCGGTCTCGGTCTGCCACCAGGTATCGACGATCGGGCAGCGGGATTGACCAACGTTCTTGTAGTACCAGTCCCAGGCTTCCGGGTTGATCGGCTCACCCACCGAACCCAGCAGGCGCAGGCTGCTGCCGTCGGCGCCTGCGCAGGCGGCGTTACCCGAGGCCATCATGGCGCGGATCGCAGTCGGCGCGGTGTAGAGGATATTGACCTTGTGCTTGTCGACGATCTTCGCCACGCGGGTCACGTCCGGGTAGTTCGGCACCCCCTCGAACAGCACAGTGGTCGCACCATTGGCCAGCGGGCCATAGACAATATAGGTATGACCGGTGACCCAGCCGACGTCGGCGGTGCACCAGTAGATTTCCCCCGGACGGTAATCGAACACGCGCTCGTGGGTCAGGGCCGCATACAGCAGGTAGCCGCCCGTGGTGTGCTGCACGCCTTTGGGCTTACCGGTGGAGCCGGAGGTATAAAGGATGAACAGCGCTTCCTCGGCGCCCATCTCTTTTGGCGCGCAGACGGTACCAGCCACTTTCATCAAGTCTTCGTACCAGATGTCGCGATGCTGGTTCCACTTGATGTCACCCGATGTGCGCTTGCACACGATGACCTTCTGGATGCTGCTGGTTTCCGGGTTGGTCAGCGCGTCGTCGACATTGGCCTTGAGCGGAATCTTCTTGCCCGCGCGGATGCCTTCGTCGGCGGTGATCACCACCTTGGAGCGGCAGTCGATGATCCGGCCGGCCAGCGCTTCCGGGGAGAAGCCGCCGAACACCACCGAGTGAATCGCGCCGATCCGGGTACAGGCCAGCATGGCGACCACGGCTTCGGGAATCATCGGCATATAGATAGTCACCACGTCGCCGCGGTGCACGTCCTGGCCACGCAGGGCGTTGGCGAACTTGCAGACTTGTTCGTGCAGTTCGCGGTAGGTGATGTTGCGGCTTTCGGAAGGATCGTCGCCTTCCCAGATGATCGCGATCTGATCGCCGCGCTCGGCCAGGTGGCGATCCAGGCAGTTGTAGGAGACGTTGAGGGTGCCGTCGGCAAACCATTTGATATCGACATGGTGATCGTCGAAGGAGGTCTGCTTCACCGTGGTGAAAGGCTTGATCCAGTCGAGGCGCTTGGCTTGTTCGCGCCAGAAGCCGTCCGGGTTGACGACCGACTGCTGGTACATGGCCTTGTAGGTCGCCTCGTCAGTCAGCGTGTTGGCCGCAACCTCGGGACGAACGGGATACAGAGAAGCCGCACTCATCTTTCTTACCTCGGTGACATAGTTGTTGTTGTATGACCCCGTTGTAGCCGGGGCGGGCCTATAGAACCATTCGACGATGGTAGTAACAACCCCCGGCCACTCCCCCTGAAAAGAGCTTTAGCCTCTCTATTACGGTAGTTGCGGCAGTTTCTGCGGCAAGTAGAAGACCGCAGCCAGGCCACTGGAGGTCGTTTTTACCGGGATTGTTACAAAAACCGTCAATAGTGTTTATCAAAAGCACGCCTGTATAGCGCCTACTCAGGCGCCTAAAATCAACCTCGCCAACAAGGCAATGTGATTAACCAAGTTACAGCCCCCACGAAGGCAGTTAATCCAACTTCTACTCAAGTTCCACACGCAGCCCCACAAAGGCTGCGTGACCCCACACGACCTTAGAAAGGTGAAATCAAAATGAAAGCTTTATTAGTTCTGGCCCTCAGCAGTCTTTGCGTTACAGCAATGGCCGACGAGATCCCGACTGATGTCGCAAACCAGCAACCGCCCGTAGAGGAATACTCTTACTCGTCCGACCTGGACATCGCCAAAGTTATCTCCATGAGCGAAGTTCCGAATGTATGCGAAGTTGTACCCGCGCGTATGGAATATGAAGACTCGAAAGGCCTGCGGCATATCCTGCAATACCGCGTCATGGGTAACGGCTGCTCTAACGGCTGATACTCAAGTTGCTCTTCAAGTTCCAACAAGTGCCGGCCGCAAGAGATCTTTCTTGCGGCAAAGATGGCCAGACGCACAACTGAACCCAGACTTGTTGCAAGCCATCGCCCAATGCAGTGCGACCACGGCCTTCGCACTCCCTTTTTTCGCCATCGAGCCGCCTTGCGGGGGAGCGTTTCTGTATCGCTCCAAGGGGCTTGATGAAGGTCCAGAAATGCCTTCTCGAGCGTCAAAAACAACCTCGGGTGGCAAGCCGGGACAGTAGTGTTTCAAAGGTCAAAAATTGACCATCCAACACAAGATGTAGTGGCAAAAGAGCTTTTTTGCTTATTTTTTGAGCAAAAAATTCAACCGACAATATTCAGCGAAAATTGAACACAATCCTGTCTACCAAAGCCCCCACCCTCACCTGTAAGCCACGCCCTACGGGGCTTGCAGAACATCGCGCGAAATTTTCAACGCATCCGATCAGCTCGAGGCGGCAAAAACACGCCAAACGAGGTGAAAAAAAATCTTCGCCGGCCAAAGCCTTGTAAACCCTCGCTCCGCTGCGATAACGCCCCTCGCCGACCGATTCGTGAGCCACTTCGTCGCACCACAGCGGCAAAAAAGTCCCTATAATGCGGCCTTAAAACGGGCCTGCAATATTCCCTTACAGGGATAAACAGCCAATCCGAAGCCAGCGCAGAAATCGACCCGGTCCTCTGTGCCCAAAACCGCTTCGGAACTCCCGTACATATTTTTGTTTATTGCCTGCGTTAGTGCTGCAACGAACGATTCCTTAAGATCCAACGCGGCCAGTTCGGTCGTGTGAAAAGCCAACCATCAGTTTTCACACGGGCATCTGGCCCTCACGCAGGAGACGACACGTCATGCTGAGCTGGGACGAATTCGACAAAGAAGAAGGCGAAGTCGCCGTTAAAGGCGCCAACGCTGGCCACGCTGCCGAAGCAACCATGGACCGCCTCGACAGCGCCGGCGGTGCCGCCGCTCTGGAAGCCCGCGCCGTAACCGCCAACGACTCCGCTGCCGTTGCCCGTGCCAAGGCCTCTCTGGACCAGCTCGACATCGCCGAAGGCCTGGCCGAGCTGGAAGGTGCTTCCGCCCGCGTCGCCGTCGATGAAAAGCGCATGATCAACTGCCGCGCCGACCTCAACCAGCTCGTGCCATTCAAGTACGACTGGGCCTGGCAGAAGTACCTGGACGGTTGCGCAAACCACTGGATGCCGCAAGAAGTCAACATGACCGCCGACATCGCCCTCTGGAAAAACCCGGAAGGCCTGACCGACGACGAGCGCCGCATCGTGATGCGCAACCTGGGCTTCTTCTCCACCGCCGACTCCCTGGTTGCCAACAACCTGGTGCTGGCCGTGTACCGCCTGATCACCAACCCGGAATGCCGCCAGTACATCCTGCGCCAGGCGTTCGAAGAGGCGATCCACACCCACGCCTACCAGTACTGCATCGAATCCCTGGCCATGGATGAAGGCGAGATCTTCAACATGTACCACGAGATTCCGTCGGTCGCTAAGAAAGCTGCCTGGGGCCTGAAGTACACCCGTTCGATCTCCGATCCGAAGTTCGAAACCGGCACCGTCGACACCGACAAAGAGCTGCTGCGCAACCTGATCGCCTACTACTGCGTTCTGGAAGGCATCTTCTTCTACTGCGGCTTCACCCAGATCCTGTCCATGGGCCGCCGCAACAAAATGACCGGCGTCGCCGAGCAGTTCCAGTACATCCTGCGCGACGAATCCATGCACCTGAACTTCGGTATCGACGTGATCAACCAGATCAAGATCGAAAACCCGCACCTGTGGGATGCCGAGATGAAGGAAGAAGCCACCCAGATGATCCTCCAGGGCACCCAACTGGAAATCGAATACGCTCGCGACACCATGCCGCGCGGCGTACTGGGCATGAACGCGGCGATGATGGAGGACTACCTCAAGTTCATCGCCAACCGTCGCCTGTCGCAGATCGGCCTGAAAGAAGAATACCCGGGCACCACCAACCCGTTCCCATGGATGAGCGAGATCATGGACTTGAAGAAAGAGAAGAACTTCTTCGAGACTCGCGTGATCGAGTACCAGACTGGTGGCGCGCTGAGCTGGGATTGATTCCAGCCCTGTGCCGATCTCGATCCGAATCGGCACAACGCAAGATCAAAAAAGCCCTGACTTGCTCAGGGCTTTTTTATTGGGGGACAGTATTCCCCCCGCTTCCAGGCCAATCATCCGGCCAGGGTCGATACCTGCTCAATCGGTGGAGGCCAGGACTCCACGAATCTCCTTTTTCACCGCCTCAAAATCCGCTGCCGCTCTGGGATCATCGAGCAACCGGGCCGCCAACACCGCGGCGCTTATCTTTCCGCCCTCCAGGTCGCTGGGGAAATGCACACCGGCGATGACCCGGCTGTCGGCATTGATCTGTGCGCGGCTGAACAACTCGCTGCGTTTCTCCGGCAGCGCCATGCTCAGCAAGGTGGCATTGAGATAGCCATTCATCGAGTGACCGCTGGGGTAGGAATCGCCCTCGGGTGGCGGCAGGACCGGCTTCACCAGTGCAGAGGCTTCGTAAGGACGCGGCCGACCATAGCTGTGCTTGGCCGGCATCAGGAACTGCACCAGGTCTTCCTGGGCCCGCCGGAAGAAGGCGCGGGTCAGGGGCAGGTGCTCGACACTGAAACCGGCGCCGAGGGATTCCCTGGCGAAGTGGAACACGCTGTCCTCCCATTCATCATCCTGCTGGACCTGGCTCACCTGGACACTGCTGCGCACCGCCTGGGCCGCCAGCACGGCCTTCAGGTCGTTTTGCTGCAGTGACGAGTCGATGGCAGGGGGCGGCGGCAAGTAGTCAGCCAGCTGGAACTGATTCGCCGGCAGATAAGGCAAGGCCGCCTGCTCCGCCAGGACGGTCCCCGCACCGGACAGGGCCAGAAAAAACAGCAACGAACGCGTCAGAACAGGCATATCAAGGTCCTCATTATTGTGAGGAGAAAAGCCGTTTGGCTTGTTCCCACCGGACCTTCGTTCATGAGGCCGGCGCCTTCTTATCGAGCATTTCTCTGGGGCTTACTTGTCCCTCCTTGCCAAGGGCGTGACCTTCTCTGCCAGCAGGGCAACAGGAAGTTAAGCTTTTGTTTTTGCAAGCTTTAGGGTGTAAGAATCGCCTCTAAATAGTGAGAGTTTTGTTAGTTAAAATGGTAGGAAATTTCGCAAAGCAACCCCGCCCAAAACGAATGCCAGACGCGGTATTTGTAAATCCCTGAATAGGGAGGCTGATGGGAGATATTTTCGCGAACAAGCTCGCTCCTACAGGGGGCGATTCATGACTTGTTCTGCTCGAGCGGACGCCAATCGAAATGCTGCCGTTCGCCGACGCCATTGAAGTCGACACGATAGGTGTGCTGCTTGCCGCCGATATCGCAGACGCCGACCAGGTCGTGGTTATGCTGTTCGCGAGGCGGTGGCGTCTGGATATGCACGGTGCCGTGGCAGTTTTCGTAGTTGCAGGGCGCGGTATTGCGATACAGCAGGTAATCGCCACTTTCATCGCGCTCGACCCAACGCCCATCGATGAACCGTGCCTGGTCGGGCGCAATGCTGGCGGTGGCCATTTTACGTTTGCCGTTGCACAGCATCACCCCAGCCATGGCGACGGCCATGATGAGGTAGGCCAGGATCCGCGACTCCACATTGAAGTAGGAAAGGATGCCCAGGGCGTCGGCCAGGATCGACATGACCGAGAGCGCCAGCGCCGGCAGCGACAGGAAAAATGCCACCGCGCCTTTGATGACGCTGGCCCGGCTCACCCGCTCGACACTCCTGGGGTCGATGACGAATTGAATACTGGTGCGCTCGGGCGCCTGATTCTGGGCAATGTTGATGTGGTTGGCATCACCAATGGAGCCGATATTGATGCGGTTACCGTCAGACATGAACCTGAGTCCTTTGCGGTGATAGGTGGATCACGCTACCTACAAGGTTATGCCGAGATAGGCAGCCATGCTTGAAAAGATCAGTGCACTCCCCTCCGCCACCCGCTATTAATAGCCTTCTTCACTCAAGGACCCGAGCCCCCATGAAATTCGACACCGCCTACTGCATCAGCCTCGACGACAAGCTGTCGATCTATGACGTGCGCGACCTGAATTTCGACGAGACCATGGCCTTCGACTCGGCCAAGGAACAGTTCCAGTGCCCCAACGACGCCTGTCGCGCCGCCTTTGCCGCGGACAATCAGTTGGGCACCTTCAATGCCAAGAACGTCAATTACATCCGCACCCCGCACTTCAAGAACCTGCCCGGCACCCGGCATATCGAGGGTTGCCCTTATGGCAGCAGCAGGACACTGGCAGCCGGGGTGGAGGGGGCGCCGGACGAGGATGATCGGGAGGAGCACTTCCCATCGGAGCTGCTGCTGGCCCGCCGCGAATATGTGCGCAAGCCCGCCACACCCACTGTTGATGTCGACACGCCAGGAACTGCAGCGCCAGCGCCCAGCTCCAGCCCACGCACGCCTCACCCGACCCAGGCCAGCACGCCGGACAAGACCAGTGTCTTCGCCCATCCGGTGGAGTGTTTTGTGTCGAATATCAACGACAAGGAGCTGCTCAAGCGCATGCCCTTGAAGATCGGCGAGCACACGGCGTCCTATGCCTCGTTTTTCAAGAAGATCGAATACCTGCAGGACAACAAGGGCTTGATCTACTGGGGCAAGATCAAGGAGATCAAGGACTACACCCAGAGCTTTCGCATCGACTTCGAACAGAAGGTCTGGTTCAAGCAAGCGGACGAGACGAAAAAGAAGCCCTATTCGGTCAACGTCTACCTGAGCAAAAAGCTGATCGAGAACTACCGCAAGCGCAAAGCCTTCCTCGAAGAGATCAAGCATGCCATCGACAGCGAGCAGGACCTGTATTGCTTCTTCTATGGGGTGACCCCGGAGCTGAAACAGGTGCCGAGCAAGAAACACCCCGAACAGACGTTCGGGGTATTCAGCGCCAACATCGAAAACCTCGACCACTTCATCATTCGTGAAGCGCCGGGGTTGGCGACGGGCTAATCCTTAGCGGACCAGCATGCCGAGCATCACCAGCACCAGCAGGCCGATATACACCCGCGCATGCAGCCGGTCGGGAATGCGCCCGATCCACGGCGAGGCCAAGCGAATGCCCAGCAATGAACCCAGGGTCAGCACGGCAAAGGCCAGCAGGTCGACATAACCGATAAACCAGGGCCCCAGGTCGAAGCGGCTGAAACCGGCCAGGGCCATATAGGTCAAGGTCCCGGCCAGGGCCACGGGTACGCTCAGCGGGTTAGCCATGGAGGTGGCCTGGGTCATGCTCAGGCCGCAACGGCGCAGCAGGGGCACGGTCATCACACTACCGCCGACACCCAGAAAAGTGGCAATGGCACCGATGCCCAGGCCACCAGTGGTTTCCAATCGTCCCAGGCGGCGCGGCGTGCGGGTGTCGACCTGTTCGAGAAAGCCACGACGCACCAGGCAATCGGCAATGGTCAGCGCCAGGTAGGCGATAAAGGCGTAGCGCAGCACCTCACCACCCACCGCCACTGCCAGGATGGCTCCGCCTATCGCTCCCAGCCCGATATAGCCGCCCAGTGGCCACAGGTAATGCCGAATCAGGTTGCCCGCGCGGCGGTGTTTGCCGGTGGCTATCAGCGCGTTGACAATCATCACACAGGTCGAGGTGGCGACCGCTATATGCATGGCCGACTGGGCGACGGCATCGTCAGCGCCGTGGCTGCTCAGCAGCATGCGATACAGCAGCGGCACCACCACAAAGCCGCCGCCGAAACCGAACAGCACCGCGCTGATCCCGGTCATGCAGCCAAACACAGCCAGCCATAGATAAAACATCGAAGGTTCTCCGTTAGCAGAAGACCTCGACAATAGAGCGCCAGGGCTTGGCCGGCTTTAGCAAGTCAGCCAATACTGTTTGCATTTACGCCAACCCGCGGACGCTGACGCCATGCGTAACACTTCGATCGACCTGCTGGATCACACCCCACGCGCCGTGGTGGCGATCGGCACCGATTACCCTCAAGGCCACCTGCTGCCGAGCCACAGCCATCGTCGTGCGCAGCTGTTGTATGGCGCCACCGGGGTGATGCAAGTCAGCACCACGAACGGCCGCTGGGTGGTGCCGTCACAGCGTGCGGTATGGATCCCGCCCCAGGTGGCCCATGAGGTGCTGATGCTCGGGGTCAGTACCCGCAGCCTGTACATCGAGCCGGCGGCGATGCCGGCCCTGGGCGATCAGTGCCAGGTGATCAGCGTGTCACCGCTGATGCGCCAGTTGCTGATGGAAGCAGTGGATCTGCCGCTGGCGTATGACGAGGACGGACGCGACGGTGCGCTGATCAACCTGTTGCTGCATGAACTGAACCGCACCACCCGCCTGCCCCTGCACATTCCCCTGCCCGAAACTCCGCGCCTGCTCACGCTGTGCCAGGCCTTCCTGCAACAACCCGATGCCCACCAGTCTCCCGAACAATGGGCGCAGCAGCTGCATATCAGCCTGCGCACCTTCAACCGCCTGTTCCGCGAGCAGACCGGCATGAGTTTCGTCCAGTGGCGCCAGCGCGCCTGCGTGGTCAGGGCCTTGACCCGGCTGGCCGCTGGTGAGGCAGTGACGCGAATCGCCCTCGATTTCGGCTATGACAGCCCCGCTGCCTTTTCCACCATGTTCCGCCGGGTAACGGGGCAACCACCCAGCGCCTACCTGGAAACCGGGGCATAGCGCCGGGACAAGCCTTGTCACGAAGACGTTGAGGCGATCGGCAAAATGAGTTTGATCCGGGCGCAAAACAACTGTACAAATAAACAGTATTTTATCGACTCATCTTCACCCGCTTCCGGAGAAACCCCATGGCCTCACTCGCGATGAAAGTCACCCTGGAACGTATCGCTCTCTTCCAGTTCACCCCAGAACACTGCATTCAAGCCCGCGCCATGCTGGGTTGGAGCCAGGAACATCTGTCACGGCAGTCCGGCGTCTCGGTAGCCGCCATTCACCGCTTCGAGGCAGGGGGCGAATTGCTCGACGTGACCCGGTTGGCCCTGGCGTTTCGCCTGGAGGCAGAAGGCCTGGTGTTCTTTCCCGGCTTCGCCCCGGGGCGCGGCATGAATATCAAGGGCGCCACGCCCAACCCGATGGAGCGGCCCGACTACGCCATGATCGAGTGATCCAGGACTCTCAGCACTTCTTCCTGCAGCGCTTGCACCGAGCGGTGAGTGGCATCGAGGCGGATTACCGGGCAGCTCAACCCGGTGATCCAACTCTCATGCCGGCGCAGGCTGCGCGTGCCTTGGCCACCCGTATCGTAGCCGGCCGCCCAGGCAAGAAAGGTTTGAGTAGCGAGGTGGCGTTCGCCGCCCTCATGGATCTGCTCGCCGTAACGCTGAAACTCGCGCACCCGCAAACGCTGCAGGCGGATCTTGGGGTCCAGGCGAAGGAAAATGGCATGGGTGAAGGCCGGAATCATCGGGTCGCCCCAACCGCACAACGACCCGGACAGCACCCAGCTGTCCAACCCCGCCACCTGTTGTTGCAACAGCTGGATGCGCTCGTCCCGTGGGCGTCGCAGGCTGAAGGGTTGCTCACTGGGGCGCCAGAAGAAGTTGTCGGCGTCGAAGTGCGCGATAGCCAAACGCTGGGCCAGCGCCTGGCCCAAAGTCGTGGTACCGGAACCAGACGCGCCAAACAGATGAAGCCGATAAGCCATCACAAGGTCCGTCCGTTGGAGCATTGAGGAGAGTTTTCTAGATACTCCCCCTGACGCCAACACGGCAACCTGGCGATGGCCGGGCTCGAGGCTATAGCCGACGAAGGGTCTACAGATTGCTCGCCGTTGCCTGCTCGGCCACAGGGTCGACCTCCATCCACCAGGCGTGCCCCCGTTGCGGGTGCGCCAGGTTGAAGGGCTCGCCCATCTGCGGCGTGGCAATCGCGATGCTGCGTTCCCAGGCCAGCGAGAGGATGCGGTCGAACGGCTCGTACCAGGCATGCATCGACAGGTCGAATGTGCCGTTATGGATGGGCAATAACCAGCGCCCCTTGAGGTCGATGTGCGCCTGCAAGGTCTGCTCCGGCTGCATGTGCACGCCCGGCCACTCTACGTTGTAGGCTCCGGTTTCCATCAGGGTCAGATCGAAAGGGCCGTAACGTTCGCCGATCCGCTTGAAGCCGTCGAAGTAACCGGTGTCACCGCTGAAGAAGATCCGGCTGTCGCCATCGATCATCACCCAGGACGCCCACAGCGTGCTGTTGCCGTCGAACAGGCCACGACCGGAGAAATGCTGCGAAGGCGTGGCGATAAAACGAATGCCATCGACTTCAGTGCCTTCCCACCAATCCAGCTGGCGTACCTTGTCGGCCGGCACGCCCCACTTCACCAGGGTATCGCCCACGCCCAGGGGCGTGAGGAAATAGCGGGTCTTGTCCGCCAGCTTGAGCACGGTCTGGTGGTCCAGGTGATCGTAGTGGTCATGGGACAGGATCACCGCTTCGATCGGCGGCAATTCGGCCAGGCTGATAGGCGGCTGGTGGAAACGTTTGGGGCCGGCCCATTGCACCGGCGATGCGCGTTCGGCGAACACCGGATCGGTGATCCAGAACTTGTCGTGCAGCTTCAATAACACCGTCGAATGCCCCAGACGGTAGACGCTCTGGTTCGGCGCCGCCAACAGCTGTTCGTGGGTCAGTGGCTGCACCGGGATGGCCCCGACCGGGCGGGTGTTGCGCGGTTTGTGGAACAACATGCGCCAGAAAATACCCAGCGTCTTGCCCAGCCCGGCACGCCGGACCGGCGCGTGATTGCGGAACGCACCTTGTTCCTGCTGGGAGGTTTCGGGACGTGAGGCGCTGTCTGCACGGGAAGAGAGAGTGGCCATGAATCAGTGACTCCAAGGAACCCGACAAGGCTCCGGTGATTCTCTGCGGAACGACAAAGGCCAATGCACGCAAGCGTCAGCCGACCATCATTTTTTCTGTCATGAACTACACTGCACAGTGTAGTTTTTCTAGATTGCAACAAACCCGGGACTAAGTAAACTGCCCCGGATAACTGCCAACGACCGCCATCGAACCCAACTTATGACAGCTCCGAAGCGCCTGACCGACCTCAAACGCGAAGCCATCATCCAGGCGGCGATTACCGAATTCCACGCCAGCGGGTTCGATATCACCAGCATGGACAAGATCGCGGCAACGGCCGGAGTGTCCAAGCGCACGGTGTACAACCACTTCCCCAGCAAGGAGGAGTTGTTCACCGAGATCATGCATAAGTTATGGGCGAGCATCAGGGCGCGAACGGACATTCTTTACCACCCCGGATTAACCCTGCGTGAACAGTTGCGGGAATTGTTGATGGCCAAGCTGCAACTGCTGGCCGATGACAGCTTCCTCAACCTGGCGCGGGTCGCCATTGCCGCCACCCTACATTCCCCCGAACGCGCCCAGTACATGGTGGCGCGCATGGGCGAACGTGAAGAAAGCCTGATGGTGTGGATTCGCTCGGCCCGGGCGGACGGCCGACTCAAGCCACTGGACCCGGACTTCGCCGCCCAGCAGCTCCACGGCATGCTCAAGGCGTTTGCCTTCTGGCCGCAGATCACCATGAACCAGCCGCCCCTCAAGGAAGACGAACAGCAGCGTGTCGTCGAGTCCACGCTGGACATGTTCCTGGCCTGCTATCAAGCCTGACTCCCCTTCTCTCTCGGTTACTCCAACAAACGGATATGTCAGCCGCCATGGCTTGCAGCAAGCGCTCTGCAATAGGCGTTTGCGTACGCTCGTTCCACTAAATGGCCTGCAAGGACACTGATTATTCTTCTTGGAATAAATGACAATATTCGTCGCCTCGCCCGATGAAGGGTGACGGCCAATAAAAACACCACAAAGTGTTTCAAACCCGGGCTGACGCGGACATTTATGGATAACCAACAAGGCAAAGGGCTGTCGTTTGCCAAACGCATTTACATGCCAAGGATCGTCGGGCTGGGGATCGGCAGCCTCAGCGTATTCGCCGGGTTGTACCCGGTGCCGCAACCGACCTGGGTTTGGCTGTTCCTGCTGTTCAACGGCTTTGTCTGGCCGCACCTGGCATACCTGATCTCGACCCGCGCGACCTTCCCCTACCAGGCCGAACGCCGCAACCTGCTGTGCGACTCGCTCTTCGGTGGTTTCTGGGCGGCGGCGATGCAGTTCAACCCGCTGCCCACGGTGACCATTCTGGCCATGATGGCGATGAACAACGTCGCGGCCGGTGGCCTGCGCCTGTTCATCCGCGGCTCCTTGGCGCAGCTGAGCGGGGTACTGCTGTCATGGTTGCTGCTCGGTCCGGCCTTCACCGGGCAGGCCACCCAGCTGCAGATCTACGCCTGCCTGCCGATGCTGACCCTCTACCCGATGGCGGTGGGCATGGTCTGCTACCAGCTGGCGATCAAGCTCTCCGAGCACAAGCGCACCCTCCGCGCGCTGAGCCGCACCGACAGCCTGACCGGCCTGCTCAACCATGGCGCCTGGAAAGACCTGCTGCACCTCAAGTTCACCAAGTGCCAGCAGCAACGCTGCCACGGCACCATTGCCTTGATCGACATCGATCACTTCAAACACATCAACGACAGCTACGGCCATATCCTCGGCGATGCCGTGCTGCATCAGTTGAGCCGGGACCTCAAGCTCAACCTGCGCCAGGACGACCTGGCCGGGCGCTATGGCGGCGACGAGTTCTGCGTGATCCTGCCGGCGACCTCGATCCAGCAGGCCGGCGAAGTGATGGAACGGCTGCGGGAAGTCTTCGGCAACTATCGCCATCCGGGCGTGCCGCAACTCAGGGTCAGCCTGAGTATCGGCCTGGCCGCCTGGCACCCGGGGCTGCGCGATGCCGCGATGTGGCTCATGGAAGCCGACAAGGCCCTGTATGTCGCGAAAAATACCGGGCGCAACAAAGTCGCGGCCGCCGCCCCGGCAAACAATGCCTTCCTCGCCGTGTCGACCGGCTCCTGAAAAGTTATACAAGAAGGTAAAAACCAACATCTTGTACAACTTTCACGAACATCCCTCCGAACCAAGCCGGCATAATGCCGCCATTCGGCTACCCCAAAAAAGCCGGGCCGGACATTCTCGGCCGTGCAACATAACTTCCCTAAATTGACTCGCAGGCACAGCGTCTCACCTCAGACGTTCAACAAGGGTACGTTCCGGACAGGGGCGTGCCCTTCCAAGGGTTATCTGTCAGTCATGGAATGCTGGCATTGAGCAGACAATGCCGAGGCCCCGGGGCTTTCGGCATGCAGGCGCAGACAACAGGGACTGACTCCAGGTTTTTCCCACTGAGCACCAGCCATCATGCTATTCAACCGCCATAACAAAACCATCGACGCCTTGCACCAGACCATCGCCCAGCAAGCCAGCCTGCTCGAGGCCATCGACCGTTCGATGGCGGTGATCGAGTTCGACCTGGAAGGCACTGTCCTGCGGGCCAACGACAACTTCCTCAAGACCATGGGTTATCGCGCGGAGCAGATCATCGGCCAACCCCATCGCCAGTTCTGCAACGCCGAATTCGCCCGCGGCAATCAATACCGCGAACTCTGGACGCGCCTGAAAAACGGCCAGTTCGAATCGGGAACCTTCGAACGGGTCAATGCCCAAGGCCAGCCGGTGTGGCTGGAGGCCAGCTACAACCCGATCAGGGATGCCGACGGCAAGGTCTACAAGGTGGTCAAGTACGCCCTCGACGTCACCGAGAAGATCCAGCAGGAAAGCGAGTCCAGGGGCAAGCTGCTCGCCATCGACCGCGCCATGGCGGTGATCGAGTTCAACCTCGACGGCAGCGTGATCACGGCCAACCAGAATTTCCTCGATCGCCTCGGCTACAGCCTCGCCGAACTCAAGGGCAAGCATCACCGGATCTTCTGCAAGCCCGAGTTGGCCAACAGCAGCGCCTACCAGGACTTCTGGCGGCGTCTCAACCAGGGCGAGTTCTTCAGCGGGCAGTTCGAGCGCGTCGACAAACGCGGGCAATCGCTGTGGCTGGAGGCCAACTACAACCCGGTGTACGACGCCGCCGGGCGCCTGTGCAAGGTGGTGAAGTTCGCCTCCGACGTGACTGCGATGGTGGAGAAACACGCCCAGGACGCCCAGAGCGCGACCCAGGCCTACCACATCTCGGTGGAAACCCGGCAAGTCGCCGAACAGGGCACCGCGGTGATCCAGCAGGCGGCCAGCGAGATGCGCCAGATCGCCGCCAACATCGAAGACTCCTCGGCCCTGATCGCCAAGCTCGGCGAGCGCTCCGAGCAGATCACCGCCATCGTCAACACCATCCGCGCGATCGCCGAGCAGACCAACCTGCTGGCGCTCAATGCCGCGATCGAAGCCGCGCGCGCCGGCGAACAGGGCCGAGGTTTTGCCGTGGTCGCCGACGAAGTCCGGCAACTGGCCGCCCGAACCAGCGGCTCGACCGCGGAAATCTCGGGGATGATCGACATGATCCAGCACGAAACCCAGCAGGCCATCAAAAGCATGGACGGCACCCGGGACCGGGCGGCCAAGGGCGTGGACCTGGCGGATCAGGCCGGCACGGTGATCCTGCAGATTCGTGACGGTGCCAGCGAGGCGGTACAGGCGGTGAGCATGTTCGCCAACGAACGCGCCACGCTCTGAACCGGCCGTGGTGAATCAACGGCTCGCCAGGGAAGGCCCTCCTGCACCGAAGCGCGCTTCACTGCGGCGCGCGCAGGCGCTGGCTCAATTCGTCGAACAGCGTCACCACCGCGCGCAGCGCCCGGCAGTCGGCGCGGGTCAGCAACCAGAGCGCGGTATCGCAGCCCGGCAGCGGGTCGCTCAAGGGCAGCAGGGCTGAGCTGTCGTCGAGCAGGAAATCCGGCAACACCGCCACCCCCAGCCCGGCCTTCACCAGTTCGCTGACCGCCAGCATGCTGTTACAGCGATAGCCCGGCACCACGCCGGGCAACGCCTGTCGGCGCCAGGCCACAGTAGCGTGGTCCGGGAGGAAATCGTCCGGGGCGATCCAGGTCAGCCCGGCCAGGTCCGTCGCCCCGACCGACTGCCGATAGCTCGGGCTGGCACAAACCCGGTAGGACACCGCACGCAACTGCCGGCCTACAAGGTGCTCGGGCGGTGTGCGGGTCAGGCGCAGGGCCAGGTCGGCGTCGCGCCGGCTGAGGTTGGCGAAATCATTCGAGGTGCTGAGCTCCAGGGCCAGTGCCGGATAGCGCGGCATGAATTGCCCCAGCGCCGGCAACAGCAAGCCCTGCAACACCGAATCGGTACAGGTCAGGCGCACCGTGCCGCTGACCACCGCGCCGCCCTGCTCCACCCCGACCCGTGCCGCGTCCAGTGCCTGTTCGGCGCGTTCGGCCTGCTCGGCCAGGGTGCGGGCCAGGCCGGTGGGCAGGTAGCCGGCGCGGCTCTTGTCGAACAGCTGCTGGCCCAGCGCGGCCTCGAGGCGCCTAACCGCGCGGAACACCGTCGATACATCGACCTTCAGCAACGCCGCTGCGCGGGCCAGGGAGCCGCCGCGCACCAGGGCGAGGATCAGCGACAGGTCGGGGTAGTCGAGCCGATAGTGCGTAGCTGCATTGATCACTTGGATAAACGCCAATATTGAATGCGTGAACGCCAATCTATAGTGACTGCCAGCCACCCACAAGCGCTGGCCATACCAGGAGAAGTCCATGCCGCACATCGCACGTCCGCCCATCCTGAACATCGCCCTGGTAGGCGACTACGACCCTCAGGTCACCGCGCACCAGGCCATTCCCCGGGCCCTGGAAATGGCCGCCGAGGAAACCGGCCTCAAGGTGCACTACCGCTGGCTGGCCACCGACAGCCTGACCTGCGACGAGCCACTGCAAGAGGCCGACGGCATCTGGTGTGTACCCGCCAGCCCCTACCGCTCGATGGACGGCGCCTTGCGGGCGATCCGTTTTGCCCGCGAACAGCAGCGGCCCTTCCTCGGCACCTGCGGCGGTTTTCAGCATGCGGTGCTGGAGTACGCGCGCAACGTGCTGGGCTGGGCCGATGCCGAGCATGGCGAAACCCATCCCGAAGCAGCACGCGCCTTGCTCACGCCGTTGACCTGCGCCTTGGTGGAAGCCACCGACAGCATTCATCTGAGCGAAGGCAGCCGCATCGCCGAAGCCTATGGCGAGCGCCAGATCAGTGAGGGTTATCGCTGTCGCTACGGGGTCAATCCGGAGTTCGCGGCGCAATTGCTCAAGCACGACCTGCGCCCCAGCGGCTACGACTCGGCCGGCGACCTGCGGGCGGTGGAACTGCGCAACCAGCGGTTTTTCATCGCCACCCTGTTCCAGCCGGAACGGGCGGCGCTCAAAGGCGTCGTGCCGCCCCTGGTCAGCGCCCTGCTCGCCGCTTGCCTGGAGCGTCACGCATGATCGCCCGCACACCCGAGGCGCCCTATTACGCGGTGATTTTCAGCGCCCAGCGCCGCGAGCCGGACCCGGCCTACGAGCAGACCGCCGAACGCATGGTCGAGCTGGCGCAGCAACAGCCGGGATTTCTCGGCATGGAGTTCGCGCGTAATGAGGATGGCTTTGGCATCACGGTTTCCTACTGGCAGGACCAGGCCTCGATCCTCGCCTGGAAGCAGCATGCCGAACACCGCATCGCCCGCGAACGCGGGCGCAGCGACTGGTACGCGGCCTGTCATACCCGGGTGTGCAAGGTCGAACGCGCCTACCTGTTCGAACGCTGAGACCTGATCGCGAGCAAGCTCGCGCCTACGAAACCGNCGATAACGCCAGCCCGGCCACCGCGCCTCTCGGTTATTGCGCAGCCGGCACCCGGTTGCGCACCGCCGAAATCTCCGGCAAGTCGGTACGACGCATGTACACGCGCAAGGGTTCGCTGATGTTGATGCGCTCGTCGATGTTCTGCTCCAGCAGCAACTGGATCAGCTCGCGCTTGAGCACCATGACCTGGCCCTCGGCGCTGGCCCAGACGAATTCGCTGGCGGGGGTGATGGCGTCGTCGGCGACGTCCATGCCGAAGGAGTCTTCGCTGAAGCGCACGATGTGCTGGCCGCTCTTGCGGTTGAAACCGACAAACCCCTTGAGCTGGTCGGCGGCCTGGCAGATGAGTTCGGATGTGATGCGCATGGTAAACCTCACTGAGTGTCCCGCAGGACAGGTGATCGATGGTTTACACGCCAGGCAAGAGTGGAAATCTCGGGCTTCCCTCTGACGGGGAAACTTCAGGGCGCAAGCCTACTGCAAAGCACCCCACAAAAGCGTCGGAAAATTTGCCGCATGTGCAGATTTATGTCGGTTTCGCGATAGCACAACGGCCCTTCAATTGTTAAAAGGTAGTCCTTTGAAAACCGCCCTCCACGAAAGGACCTCGACCATGCCTGCCACCTTCACCAAAAGCGCCCTGATGCTGAGCCTGATGCTTGGCCTGGGCCAGGCACAGGCCGCCAGCCCAAGCCCCACCGCACTGGCTGTCAGCCACGGCATTCCACACCCGGCAGTGATCGCTCACCGGGGCGCGTCCTTCGATGCACCTGAGTCCACCACCGCCGCCTACAAACTGGCCCGCGACCTGGGTGCCGACTACCTGGAAATGGACCTGCAACGCAGCAAGGACGGCGTGCTGTTCGCCCTGCATGACAACAACCTGCAGCGCACCACCGACGTCGCCAGCAAGTTCCCCGAGCGCAAGGACAGCCCGGCCAACGCCTTCACCATGGCCGAACTGAAAACCCTCGACGCCGGCAGCTGGTTCAACCAGGCCCATCCCGACCGTGCCCGTCCGAGCTACGTCGGCCTGAAGATCCTGACCCTCGACGAAATCATCGACATCGCCCAGAGCAACCCGCAGCACAAGCCCGGCCTGTACATCGAGACCAAGGAGCCCAAGCAGTTCCCCGGCATCGAGCACGACCTCAAGGAAAAACTCCAGGACCGCGGCTGGCTCAGCCCGGCCGGCTCCAAGCTGGCGAAAAGCGACCTGGCGGTAGGCCAGGGCAAAGGCAAGGTGGTGTTGCAGACCTTCGAGAAGAGCAGCCTGGAACTGCTGCAGAAAGAAATGCCCAAGGTGCCGAAGATCCTCCTGCTGTGGATCGGTGAAGGCGGCATGCAGCCCAAGTCCGACCTGACCTTCGCCAACAGCGGCGAGAAGGACAAGGCGGCCTACTACGCCAAGCAGGAACCCAAGGACAAGGCCGAGTTCGAGCAGTGGGTCAGCTACGCCAAGGCCCAGGGCGCCATCGGCACCGGTCCGTCGGCGGCACTGACCAAGGGCGGCGACCAGAGCTACTTCGACCTGGTGCAACCCTGGATGAACCAGTTCACCCACGACCAGGGCCTGCTGGTGCACGTCTACACCATCGACGAGCCGGTGGACTTCAAGAAGGTCCTGGACTCCGGTGTCGACGGCATCTTCACCAACCGCGCCTCGGAGCTGCTCAAGTACGTCAAACGTCCGGCCAGCGGCAGCGTGAGCCAGCTGCTCGAGGCCAACGGCTACTGAGCCGGTCGCCGTGCGCACGCCCGAGTGGACAGGCCAGCTGTGGCTCGGGCGTGACTACGGACTGATCCAGGGAGAGCTGGGGCGCACCGTGCCCCACGCCCACTACGCCCATCAACTGATCCTCGCCCCCGGCGCGCCGGTCACTGTCAGCCTCGACGGCCAGCCCTGCACCGCCCGACAAGTATTCATCCCGGCCATGCAACGGCATGCCATCCTCGATGCGCCCGGGACCCTGTTCACCCTCTACGCCGAACCGCTGACGATTGACGCCCAGGCCCTGCAAGACAGCCTGCTGGGTGTCGAGCTGTCGCTGCCGGCGCTGGCCGAGGCACTGCAGCGTTGTCCGCGCCGAATCCTCCAGGACCGACGGATCGAAAAGGCTCTAGCGGCCCTCGACCGACAATTGGCCGGCAAGGTCTCGGCCAGCGCCCTGGCGGCCCATGCCAACCTGTCCCTGAGCCAGCTCGAACGGCTGTTCAGCGGCCAGCTCGGCTTGCCGGTGCGGCGCCTGGTGCTGTGGCGGCGCCTGCGCCTGGCGATGGGCCTGGTACTGGCGGGACAGGCCATTACCGAGGCGGCTCATGGCGCCGGGTTTGCCGATTCCGCGCACTTCTCCCGCACCCTGAAAACCCTGTTCGGCGTCACCGCACGTCAGGCCCTGCAACATATCGAGCTGCGCCTGCTGGACTGAATCAACGGCGCAACGGCAAGGGCACCGGAGGTTCCTCATGGACGGTTTGCTTCTTGAAGGGCGCCAGCAACTGTCGCCAGTACGCCTGCGGATAATCCGGCTGGCTGCCGATGCCCAGGTCGCCCTGGCGGATCGGGTAGGCCGAGGAATAAAACGCCGTGCCCAGCAGCCAGTCCCAGACATTGAAGAACAGGCCGAAATTCACATTGCCGGCGGTGCCGTACTTCATGTGGTGAAAGCGGTGCATCGGCGCCCAGGCAAACACCCAGCCCAGAGGACCGGGGCGCATGTCGACATTGGAGTGTTGCAACAGCAACTGGATGGCAATGGCAAACGCCAACAGCTGCGCCACCGGCAAGGGGATCCCCAAGAACAGCAGCGGCAACAACCCGGCGCTGGCTTCCAGCAACTGATGCAGCGGGTGCTTCATCAAGCCGTTGAAGCCATACAGGCGCTGCACGCTGTGATGCACCGCATGCAGGCGCCACAGCCAGGACAGCCGGTGGCTGAAGTAATGCGCCAGGGTCAGGCCGCAGTCGGCGATGACAACCGCCAGCGCCAACTGCGCCCACAACGACCAGCCGCGCGGCCACAGGCCATCCAACGCCAGCAGGCTCACCAGCCCCGGCAACAGCAGCAACCCCAGGGCGTTCAGGCTTTCATTGACCAGCGCATGCAACACGTCACGCAGGCGATCCTGCTGCGGACGGTTCCAGTCCACCTCATAGGGCAACCACCACTCCGCCAGGAAGGACACCCCGAGCGCCCCGGCGAACACCAGCAGCAACCAGCCCGGGGCCAGCCCCGGCGTGCCTATCACCCACACGCCAGCGCCGATGAAGCCGGCGAAAAACGCGGGACCGTACAAGCCTTTGATCATGGATTTCATCACTGCCTCTCCTGTTCGAGAGCACAGCTTGAAATACCCGAGGGCCACTGGAATTGAACAAACGGCGCAAAGCTTGCGCTGAATTAAGGGTGAATTAAGTTGCACCGGCTAATCTGAACCCACTCAAAACGAATCACCCCAAGGAAAGACACTATGAAAACGTTGACTGCCCTGTTCGCCGCTACCGCCCTGACCCTGACCGCTGGCCTGGCCCAGGCCGACGTGCGCCCGGACCTGATCCCGGGCCTGCTCAAGGCTGGCACTATCATGGACCTGGAAAAACTCAACCAGGCAGCACTGGCCGAACACCCTGGCACCACCGCCGCCAACATCACCGACACCGAACTGGAACAGACCGCCGCCGGCGCATACGTCTACCAGGTGGAGCTGCGTGACGCCAAGGGCGTCGAGTGGGACGTCGATCTGGATGCCAAGACCGGCAAGGTCCTGAGCAACAAGCAAGACAAGTAATTCTTCAAGACAAAAAAGCCGCGTGACCGAAAGGCCACGCGGCTTTTTTCATGCTCTGGCGCATCAGGCACTCAGGCGTGCCGTCACCTCGTTCAACTGCCCCGACAGCTCATGCAGGTTCTGGCTGGCGCGCTCGGTGCGCTGCACGTTATCCAGGTTGGTGCTGGCGATCGTGGTGATCTCGGTCAGGTTGCGCGAGATGTCCTCGGCCACCGAAGTCTGCTCTTCCGCCGCCGTGGCGATCTGCCGGTTCATGTCGCGGATCGCCTCGACCGCCTCGGTGATCCGCTCCAGCATGGCGCCGGCCTGGGTCACCTGCTCGACGCTGGCATCGCTGCGCGCCTGGCCGCTCTCGATCGCATGGGCGGCGTCCAGGGCGCCGGTCTGCACGCTCTGGATGATCTGGTTGATCTCGATGATCGACGCTGCGGTGCGCTGCGCCAGGCTGCGTACCTCATCGGCGACCACGGCGAAACCACGCCCGGCCTCGCCGGCCCGCGCGGCCTCGATGGCGGCGTTGAGCGCCAGCAGGTTGGTCTGCTCGGCAATGCCGCGGATCACTTCCAGCACCTTGCCGATACGCCCGCTGTCGGCTTCCAGGCGGCGGATCACCTCGGCGGTGTTGGCGATTTCGCCGCGCATCAGGGTGATGGTATGGATGGTGCCCTGCATCACCTGCTCGCCCTGCTGGGCCGACTGGTCGGCGTCATCGGCGGCCCGCGCCGCATCCGCCGCATGGCGCGCCACTTCCTGGGCGGTGGCGGACATTTCGTTCATCGCCGTGGCGACCTGGTCGGTGCGGTTGAACTGGTCGTTGGTGCCCTGGGACATCAGGGTGGCAATCGCATTCAGCTCGCCGCTGGCGCTGTCCAGGTCGGACCCGCTGCGCTGCAGGCGGCTGAAGGTTTCGGCGAGGAAATCACGCAAGGTGTTGGCGGCCACCGCCAGCTTGCCCAACTCATCCTGACGGCTGCTGGCCACGCGCTCGGCAATCCGCCCACGGCTGAGTTGCGCCACGTAGTCGATCAACTGGCGGATCGGCTCCACCAGGCTGCGGTTGACCAGCCACAGGCTCAGCAGGCCGATCAGCAAGCCCGAGGCCAGCATCACCAGCAGGCCGATCCACACCGTGCGCTGGGCACTGGCGCTGATGTCCCGCGACTGTTCGCTGCCCTGCTTGCGCAGCTCGCTCACCAGTTCGCTCATCTGCTCGCTGGCGGCGCGGTCCACGCCCTTGACCGCGGCATCGCCGGCGGCCGGGTCGGCACCGGCGGCGACAAAGGCATCGCGGCCTTTCTGGTAGGCCGTGCCCAGCACCTTATGTTCTTCACGCAAGCGCTCGATCCGGCCCTTGAGCGCCGCATCGATGCCCGGCTCCGCCACCAACTGGCCAAGGATGCCCTGCACATCGCGCTGGCGATCCTCGAACTGCTGCCAGTACTTGTTCAGGTCGGCGCTCTGCTTGCCGCGCAGCAACACGTTTTTCCATTCCTGCACCTGGACCTTGAATTGCAGGTTGGCTTCGTCGATCAGCTGCGAGGTGCGCAGCGGCCCCTCGATCAAGTCGCGATAACCTTGCACGCCATTGGACAGGAAGTGAAAACACGCCAGCGCGATCAACAGCATCGCCAGCAGGCTGCCGCTCAACAGGGCCAGAACTTGCGCTCTCAGGGATTTTTGCAAGGACATCGAATGAGATCTCTCAACAGGGATAGAGCACGCCCGAGGCGGGCATGGGTAGCGTGCGAACATCCCTGTCAGGCGAACCGAGGCAAGCCGGTCGCGCAGTAGTCATATGCGTGATCGGCCTGAAAGAGGCTTTCTTGAGGGCCTCCGACAGCCGGTTATAAGCGCCGGATATTGCACTTCAAATCGTCACAAAATCGTCACTATGGCTTGCGATGATCGGGCTCAAGTGAACCTGTAAAACCGCCTACAGGTGCCTTCCCTCCTGCGAGACTCCATGAACCACAGCATCGACCATGCCCATCGCGATTCGGATCTGTTCGGCCTGCTCTACGGCTTTGCGTTTCGCCCCGGCGAGCGGGGTCGCGAACTGGATTCGGCCAAGGCCCTGCAAGCCCTGCAACAGCCGGACGATGGCGAGGAGTTTCTCTGGCTGCACCTGAACCTGGCGCATGCCGCTTGCGAGCGCTGGATGCAGACCCACCTGGCGCTGCCCGAGGAATTCTTCGAGGCCTTGCACGAAGGCTCGCGCTCGACCCGTATCGAGCATGTGGATTCGGCCCTGCTGGCGGTGGTCAACGACGTGGTGTTCAACTTCGGCAGCATGGTTTCCTCGGACATCTCCACCCTGTGGGTCTGCGTGCGCAGCCGGCTGATCGTCAGCGCGCGCCTGCAACCCCTGCATTCGGTGGACAAGCTGCGCTCCTCGGTCAAGGCCGGCGAACGTTTCCGCTCGCCCCTGGAACTGCTGGTGCACCTGCTGCGCGACCAGGGCGAGGTGCTGACCCAGATCGTGCGCAAGACCAGCCTCAACGTCGACCAGATCGAAGACCAGTTGCTGGCCGCGCGGATCTCCACCAACCGCGCCGAGCTGGGGGCCATGCGCCGGGTGCTGGTGCGCCTGCAACGCCTGCTGGCGCTGGAGCCGGGCTCGCTGCTGCGGCTGCTCAACCGTCCGCCGCAATGGCTGCAGAAGGAGGACGTCAAGGAGCTGCGCAAGTCCACCGAGGAGTTCGCCCTGATCATCAACGACCTCACCGCCCTCGGCGAGCGGATCAAGCTGCTGCAGGAAGAGATCGCCGCCAATATCAACGAACAGACCAACCGCACCCTGTTCACCCTGACCGTGGTCACGGTGCTGGCGCTGCCGATCAACATCATCGCCGGCTTCTTCGGCATGAACGTCGGCGGCATCCCCTTCTCCGAGGACCCGGAAGGCTTCTGGATCCTCGTCGCCCTGGTCGCCACCTTCACCGTCATCGCCGGCCGCTGGGCGTTTCGCAAGCGCCAGGATATGTAGGCCCCATCCCCTGTAGCCGCTGCCGCAGGCTGCGCAAGGTCCGCAGGACCTCCAGCGATTTCAAGGACGCCACGGCCGGGACGGCCGATCGCAGCCTGCGGCAGCGGCTACAGACGCCATCGCAGGCAAGTCGGATCGCCGCCCACTCGCTCCTACAGAAAATGGCGCGGCTTCTTGACCAGTGGTTAAAGGATTCACCCAAACACTGACCTGAGGCAGTCTCTCTGTAATATTTGGCAACGATCATGGGCGACACTCCTCCCTGCCACAGGATTGTCCGGCAATGGCCACCCCTTCACTGACCGCCGCCTCCCCTTCCCCCGCCCTCGAAGCCAGACCGCAGCTGGATAAAAAAGCCAGTCCCTTCACCCTGGTGGTGTTCTTCGCGATCCTCGCCATGGGCCTGTTGTTCACCGCCTACAGCCTGATGCAGGACATGCACGAGCTGGGCACCACGGTCACCACCTGGACCCCGTTCCTGCTGCTCGGCGTGGCGCTGCTGATTGCCCTGGGCTTCGAGTTCGTCAACGGCTTCCACGACACCGCCAACGCCGTGGCCACGGTGATCTACACCCACTCGCTGCCGCCGCATTTCGCGGTGGTCTGGTCGGGCTTCTTCAACTTCCTCGGCGTGCTGCTGTCCAGCGGCGCGGTGGCCTTCGGCATCATCGCCCTGCTGCCGGTGGAGCTGATCCTGCAGGTCGGCTCGTCGGCCGGCTTCGCCATGATCTTCGCCCTGCTGATCGCCGCCATCCTGTGGAACCTCGGCACCTGGTGGCTGGGCCTGCCGGCCTCCTCGTCCCATACCCTGATCGGTTCGATCATCGGCGTCGGCGTGGCCAACGCCCTGATGCACGGCCGCGACGGCACCAGTGGCGTGGACTGGAGCCAGGCCACCAAGGTCGGCTACGCCCTGCTGTTCTCGCCGCTGATCGGCTTCGCCTTCGCCGCCCTGCTGCTCCTGGCCCTGCGCCTGTTCGTGAAGAACCGCGCACTGTACAAGGCACCCAAGGGCAACACCCCGCCGCCGTGGTGGATTCGCGGCATGCTGATCGTCACCTGCACCGGCGTGTCCTTCGCCCACGGTTCCAACGACGGCCAGAAAGGCATGGGCCTGATCATGCTGATCCTGGTCGGCACCCTGCCCATGGCCTACGCGCTGAACCGCACCATGCCGGCCGACCAGGCCCTGCAATTCGCCGCGGTGGCGCAAGTCACCCAGCAAGCCCTGGTGAAAAGCGCCCCGCAACCGGCCCCCGCCGACCCGCGCGCGGTGCTTTCCGACTATGTGCGCAGCAAGGAAGCCACGCCACAGCTGGTCCCGGCCCTGGCCGCCCTGACCGGTCATATCGGTGACGAGGTGAAGGGCTACGGCTCCCTGGCCAAGGTGCCGGCCGAAGCCATGGGCAACGTGCGCAACGACATGTACCTGAGCAGCGAAACCATCCGCCTGATGGACAAGAACCAGGTCGGCGACTTCGACGCCGACACCCAGGGCAAGCTGCAACTGTTCAAGCAGCAGATCGACAACGCCACGCGCTTCATTCCGCTGTGGGTGAAGATCGCCGTGGCCATCGCCCTCGGCCTGGGCACCATGGTCGGCTGGAAACGCATCGTGGTCACCGTCGGCGAGAAAATCGGCAAGACCCACCTGACCTACGCCCAGGGCGCCTCGGCGGAAACCGTGGCGATGCTGACCATCGGCGCCGCCGACCTGTTCGGCCTGCCGGTGTCCACCACCCACGTATTGTCTTCAGGTGTGGCCGGGACCATGGTCGCCAACGGCGGCGGCCTGCAGATGCAGACCATCCGCAACCTGCTGATGGCCTGGGTGCTGACCCTACCGGCGGCGATCCTGCTGTCCGGCAGCCTGTACTGGCTGTTCACCCAATTGTTCTGAACCCTGCCACGCTCACCTACCTGTAGCCGCTGCCGCAGGCTGCGATGGGCCGCGCAGCGGCCCCAAAACCTGACTCCGCGATCTTCCTGATATTGCGTGTTGTCCGGTTTGCCAGTCCTGCGGACTGGATCGCAGCCTTCGGCAGCGGCTACACGGACTGTGGCAGTCTGGGGCGAATACGGCTAGACAGCCCCACCTGCAAGACAAACGCCAGCACCCCGGTCAGCGGCGCGGAAAAACTCGCCAGCCCACCGCCGGCCCACATCAGCAACAGACCCAGGGCGGTCCCGCCGAACCAGGCGCTCAGCCCCGCCCCGTTGAACGCCGCAACACGTTCGATAGCCGCCACCTCGGTGCGCCCGAACAGGATCTGCGCCAGCGCCACGCCAACCCAGGCGACGACGAAGATGCCCTGGTAGGCCAGCGCCTTGAGCAGATAGGCGAACACGTCCGCCAGCATCAGCACGTAGACGATCACCCCCACCGCCAGCGCCCACATCAGGTATGAACCGCGCACGCCAAAGCGGCCGAAGAACGCCTGCATGTTCAGGGTCGCCAGGTAGTAATTGGCGGTGTTGATCCGGGTTTGCGTGGCCCAGACGAACAGCAGCCCCCACAGCCCCATGAGTTGCAGGATCGCCATCACCACCGAGACTTCGTTGAGCGCGCCTTCGTGGGGAATGCTGCTGACCAGGTAGATGCCCGCCGCGCCGTTGAGCAGGAAAGTCACCGCGTAGAACGGCATGCCGAAGTTCCAGCGCCCGTGGTAGCCGGCGTCTTCAGGCTTGCCGAAACGCGCGTAGTCGAAGGTGAACAGCATCAGGATCCACACCCCCATGTACGCCACGAAACAGTCCCACCAGGCAAAGGCGCCGGGGCTGGCCGGGCCGAAATCCAGCCACTGCGGCTGGTAGCCATAACGCGCGATCGACAGCCCCACCGCCACCAGCAGCCCGCCCAGGTACACCGGCAGCAGCACGCCGTTGAGCTTGTCCAGCCAGTGCTGCACGCTGCCCAGAATCAGCGGCACGCTGTACAGCACCACCAGCAGGGCCGCCAGCGGGTACACCAACTGCGGATACAGATGATTGAGCGCCACGGCGATCACCGAGCCTTCGAACACCGCGTAGTAGATCGCCGTGGAGAAGAAGATCAGCGTCGCCAGGCAGGCCCCGCTGCTGCCGAACAGCAGCCGGGAAAACAGCGCCACCGACAACCCGCTGCGCATGGCGAAACGGCTGAGCACGCTGTTGACCAGGCCATAGCAGAGCACCGACAGCAGCATGCCGATCAGCGCATTGCGGGTGCCGTGGGCCAACGCCAGGGACGCACCGACCACGATGTAGAACATGGCGCTGCACACGGCCCACCAGGCCATGGTCAGCGACAGCTTGCCCATGCGCGCATCCGCGGCGACGGGGAGATTGGCCGGGTCCTGCCCGGTTTGATTCGCTTGCGATAAAGCAGCCATATGCGTGAACTCCAGGACCAGTCAAGGGTTGAAGCGCGGGCAGCCGCCACCGCACCGAAGCGCGGCGGCGACAAACCTTTTGGCATTTACCCGCGCCAGGCGGCGGGCAGAATCAGGAAGGGAACAGCTTGCTCAGGCAAGCGAGCTTTTTCTTGTAGGAGCGCCGGGCCTCCAGCGCTTCTTCCAGGGTCACCGCGACGAAGCGGGCCTTCTGGTTGGGTTGCATCTGGCCGATCAGGTCGAGGTCGGCGCTGATCACCGTGCCGATCATGGCGTAGCCGCCACCGGACACCGCATCGCGGTGCAGCACTATGGGTTCGAGCCCGGCGGGCACCTGGATCGAACCTATGGGGTAGCAGCTGTCGACGATGTTCGACGGATCGGAACCGGCGCCGAACGGCTGCTCCCGTGGCTGGAAGCCCAGGGCGCTGCCGCCCTTGAAGCGATAGCCGATGCGGTCGGCTTCCGAACCCACGGTCCAGGGCTCGGCGAAGAAGCTGGCCTTGGCCGCGTCGGTCAGGCGCTCGTAGTACAGACCGGGCACCACCCGCAGGCTGATCTCGCCGCCCAGCGCCTGGCGCAGGGCCATGGGCAGGCTGGCGCCCGGCCGGCTCTTGCCATTGTCGACGCCCACCGGCAGTTCATCCCCTGCCACCAGCCGCCGCCCCTGGAAACCACCGAGGCCGCCCAGGGCATAGGTCGAGCGACTGCCCAGCACCAGCGGCACGTCGATGCCACCGGCGACCGCCAGGTAGGCCCGGGCGCCGGCCTTGGGAAAATCGAAGCGCAGCACTTGCCCGGCCTTGACCGCGAAGGCAGTGTCCAGGTGCATGTCCACGCCATCGACCTTGGGCGTCATATGGGCGCCACAGACCGCCACCAGCGCATCGCGGGTGAACGCCAGTTCCGGGCCGAGCAATGTGCACTCCAGCCCCGCCGCGCCGGCCGGGTTGCCCACCAACTGGTTGGCCGCGCTCAGGGCGTACTGGTCCAGGGCTCCGGACGGCGGAATGCCCAGGTGGTAATAACCTTCGCGGCCCAGGTCCTGCACCGAGGTGGCCAGGCCGGGTTTGATGACCTTGATCATGCCAGCACCTCCTGCAACGACTTGGGATAACCGACCGGATCGGCGAGGAACGCATCCAGGGAGAACTCCAGCGGACGGATGCGCAGGTCGAACCGCCCGGCCTCGACCTCGGCCACCGCCCGGTCATAGGCCTCGCGGTCCATAGGCTTGAACTGCACGATGTCGCCCGGGCGGAAGAACACCATGTGCTCCTTGAGGTACGCCAGGTTCTGCTGCGGGTCGTAGATCGGCGCCGGGGTGACGCCGAACATCTGGTAGCCGCCGGCGCCGCGCACCGAGTAGATGCAGCCGAAACAACCACCGTGGCCGAGGGTCAGCTTTGGCGTGTCGGTGCGCGGCCGCAGGTACTTGGGCACCTGCAACTGGCGCTCGCGCTCGACCATCTGGAACATGAACGGCAGGCCGGCGACGAAACCCACCATCGACACGAACCAGGGCGCGCCACTGTGGGCGGCGATAAACGCCTCGACGTCCGCCAGGCCATTGATCCGCGCCGCGTACTCCAGGTCGGTGGCGCTCGGGTCCTGGTGCCGGTCGCGAAAACGCATCAGGGTTTCATGGGTCCAGGGGTCGTTGTACAGCACCGGGATCTCGATGATCCGGGTGTGCAGGGTGCGCTCGGCCACTGCCTCGGCCTCGGCCCCTTGCACGGCTTCGAGCAGCGCATGGGGGGCAATGCGGTCGGGGTCGAAACGGATCTGGAACGAGGCGTTGGCCAGGCACACGTCGAGTACGCCATCGAGTTCCAGGCGTTCCACGGCGCGGGTCACCGCCATGCCCTTGAAGAAGGCTTCCAGGGACATACTGTCGCTGACCTCGGCGAACAGGTGCTCATCGGCGCCGAAGCTGTAGCGGATCGCGCTGTTCATGCGGCACCTCCCATACGGCGCGCGGCCAGCCAGGTTTCCAGGGTGCCGGTGTGGAAGTCGGCGTGGTGCAGCCAGGGCTCGGCGAGCAGTTCCCGGTGCAGGTCCAGGGTGCTGGCCATGCCGCTCAATGTGCAGTGTTCCAGGGCAATCCGCGCCCGGGCCAGGGCCTCGCCACGGTCACGACCATGGACGATCAGCTTGGCCAGCAGCGAGTCATAGTACGGCGGCACGCGGTATCCCGGGTACAGATGGCTGTCGACCCGCACACCCGCCTCCTGCGGCCAGATCAGCTCTTGCACCACCCCGGGGCTGGGGAAGAAGTCCCGGGCCGGGTCTTCGGCGTTGATGCGCATCTGCAAGGCCGCGCCATTGAGGCGGATATCGCTTTGCCGCAGCCCCAGCGGCTCGCCGCCGGCAATGCGCAACTGGGCCTGGACCAGGTCGATGCCGGTCACCAGCTCGCTGACCGGATGCTCGACCTGGATCCGCGTGTTCATCTCGATGAAAAAGAACTCGCCGCTGCTCTCGTCATACAGGTATTCCAGGGTACCCGCGCCCCTGTAGCCGAGGGCTTCGCTGAGGCGCACGGCGCTGGCGCAGAGGGTTTCCCGCTGCAGGTTGTTGAGGACCGGCGATGGCGCTTCCTCGAAGATTTTCTGCCGCCGCCGTTGCAGCGAACACTCACGCTCGAACAGGTGCACCGCGTGCTTGCCATCGCCCAGCACCTGCACTTCGATATGCCGGGCCTTGCCGATAAAACGCTCCAGGTACAGCGCGCCATTGCCGAAGGCGGTCTGCGCCTCGCGCTGGGCACGGGGGAACTCTTGCGCCAGTTGGCTGGCGTTTTCCGCCAGGCGAATCCCCCGTCCGCCGCCACCGGCCGAGGCCTTGATCAACAGCGGAAAACCCACGGCCTCGGCGGCTTGCAGGGCCATGTCGAGTTCGAACAGTTCCCCGGGCGAACCCGGCACCACCGGCACCCCGGCGGCCTGGGCAGTGCGCCGGGCTTCAGCCTTGTCGCCCATGCGGCGAATGGTGTCCGGGCTGGGCCCGACGAAGATCGCCCCCGCCGCTTCGACGGCTGCGGCGAACTCGGCGTTCTCCGAGAGAAACCCGTAGCCGGGGTGCACCGCATTGGCGCCGCTGGCCTGCAAGGCACCCAGCAACGCCTGCACGTTCAGGTAGCTCTGGTCGGCGCGGGCGGGGCCCAGCACCTGCACCTCATCGGCCAGGCGCGCGGCCATGGAGTCGACGTCCGCTTCGCTGCACGCGGCCACGGTGGGGATGCCCAGGGCCTTGGCCGCGCGGATGATGCGCACGGCGATTTCACCACGGTTGGCCACCAGCAGCTTGCGGATGGCTTGAGTACTGATGGTTCGAGTCATGGGCCTGCCCTCACTGGTCATCGAGCGTGGCAACGACCTGACCCGGTTCCACCGGATCGCCGTCCTCTACCGCGAAGGCCGTGAGGCGACCGGCCGTCCCGGCGGTCAGTTCGGAAAACTGCTTCATGACTTCGATCAGGCCGATCACGGTGTCGGCGTCGACGCGCTCGCCAACCTCGACGAAGGGCGCCGACTCGGGCGTGGCCTTGCGATAGAAGGTGCCCGGCAAGGGGGTGATAACGGAATGTTCGGCCATGTCTGTTCCTCTTGGAATAGTTGTAGAAAGGCAGGCAAAAAATCTTCGGCGAACCCCGGCGTCTTCGCGCCTGGTGTTGTGGCTGGGGGTCGCGGATCGGCTCAGCGCGGCGCACGCACCTCGATCCCGGCCTGGTCCAGGGCGGCGCGGGTGGCCTCCACCAGGCACAGGGCGCCAGGGGTGTCGCTGTGCAGGCAGATGGAGTCGAACTCGATCTGCAGGTCCTCACCCTCCACGGTGCGCACCAGGCCTTGCTGGCAAGCTCGCACCACTCGGGCGGCGACCGTGGCCGGATCGAGGGCGCGCACGTGGCGGGTGAAGACGATGGAGCCGCTGAGGTCGTACTCGCGGTCGGCGTAGAACTCGCGGATCACTGGCTGGCCCAGCTCCCTGGCCACCCGCCAGATCACCGAACCGGGCATGCAATACAGCAGCAGCCCGGGCTCCAGGACTTGCAGGTGTTCAACCAACAAGCGGGCGGCTTCTTCATCCCGCGCCAGGTGCATGTAGAGCGCGCCATGAGGCTTGATGTGTTGCAGCGCCACGCCCTGGACCCGCGCCAGTTCGCGCAGGGCGCCGAGCTGATAGAGCATGTCGTCCACCAGTTCCTGGGCCGGGGCATTGATGTGCCGGCGACCGAACCCCACCAGGTCGCGGAACCCCGGATGGGCGCCGATGGCCACGCCCAGGCGCTTGGCCTGCTCGACAGTACGGCGCATGGTGCCGGGGTCGCCGGCATGAAAGCCGGTGGCGATGTTGGCCGAGCTGATGAAGCCCATCAGCTCGTTGTCGACGCCATCGCCGATGGTCCAGGGGCCAAAGCTCTCGCCCATGTCCGAATTGAAATCCACTGCCTGCATCACTGTTGCTCCAACTTCTCGTGACTTCGTGCAGTGGAAATTACGGCCGCCCTTGACCCCTTGGGAAGATCTATTATCAGATACGGCATCTTCTGAAAAACAGATACCTACCTTCATGTAGGAGCGAGGCTTGCCCGCGATGGCGCCAGTGATCCCACCACAGGTTCAAGAGCCTGGCCCGATGGCGTTTGTCATGGCCTCATCGCGGGCAAGCCTCGCTCCTACAGAAGCCTTGAGGAGTTCGTGATGTCCCTCACCCTGCGCCAGGTCCGCTACTTCGTCGCCACCGCCGAGATCGGGCAGATTTCCCAGGCGGCGATCCACCTGAACATCTCCCAGTCGGCGGTGACCACGGCGATCAAGGAACTGGAAGCCATGCTCGGCGTGCAGCTGTTCTTGCGTTCGGCCCAGGGCATGAACCTGACCGACGCCGGACGGCACTTTCTCAACCGCGCCTATGTGATCCTGCGCAGCGTCGACGACGCGCTGAACAGCCCGCTGCCGGACTACCGCGCCAGCGGCGTGCTGCACCTGGCGGCCAGCTACACGGTGATCGGCTACTTCCTGCCGCACCACCTGCAACGCCTGGAGCACTGGCATCCGGACGTGACCATCGAGGTCCACGAACAGGAACGCCAGGCCATCGAACAGGGCCTGCTGGAAGGCCGCTTCGACATGGCCGTGGTGCTGACCGCCAACCTCACCCACCCGGACATCGTCTCCGAGACCCTGTTCAACTCCGAACGCCGCCTGTGGCTGCCCAGCCATCACCCGCTGTGCGAGCGCGCCACCGTCAGCCTCGCCGACGTGGCACAGGAACCCTATATCCTGCTGACCGTCGACGAAGCCGAACAGAGCGCTATGCGCTATTGGGAAAACGCCGGGCAGAAACCCCGGGTGCGGGTGCGCACCAGTTCGGTGGAGGCGGTGCGCAGCATGGTGGCCAACGGCAGCGGCGTGGCGATCCTCTCGGACCTGGTGCACCGCCCCTGGTCGCTGGAAGGCAAACGCATCGAAACCCTGACCGTCAGCGACCCGGTGACGCCCATGAGCGTCGGCCTGGCCTGGCATCGCGAACGGGCGTTCACCCCAGCGATGCAGGCGTTTCGCGACTACTTCCACGACGCCTTTCTCGCGCCGCAGCAGCTGTCGGCACGGCGTTAAGCCGCGCCCAAACGCCAGGAGCGAGCTGGCTGGCGATGCCGTGCGNCTCGCTCCTACAGGGGGCTGGGTGTCAGGAACAGCGGGTGGCGGGGTTTTGCGCCCAGCGTTTGGCGGTGCCGGCAATGCGCTTGGCCAGCTCGTCGATGGCTCGCTGATGGGCCTGGACCAGGCTCGACAACTCGACGCTGGCCGGCTGGCTGATGCGGCTGCTGCAGGTCAGGCTGCGCCGCTCGACGCCATCGCCGCGCAGGCGCAGGTTCCACACCACGTCGATCAGCGCATAACGCCCCGGCACCGATTCGAAGCGACGCACATCGGTCTGCAGCGACAGGATCGGCTGCGCCGCCGACTTGGGCAGGCCTTCCAGGTTGCGCGTGCCCAGTTGCTGCTCCATCTGGCTGGCCAGGGCGTCGTGGAACTCGTCCACCAGCGGCGCGCTCCAGCGCGCGGTTTCCAGGATCGCCAGGGTGCCGCCGTCCTGGCGCACCACGACTTGCGGCTGGTCGACCTGCATCGGAATGCGCACCCCGGCCATCTCGAACTGCAGGGCCGGCGCCGCGACGCCAGCGGGCGCCGGCTCGGGCGCCGGCGGCATCAGGGTGTAGTAATGGGTCGGCGCCGAGCTGCAGGCCGCCAGGCCCAGGGATGCGATCAGCAACGCTAGAGTTTTTTTCATGGCTGGACTTCCGATTCGGGCTCACGAGAAGACGAGGTCGAGGATTTGTAGGCGTCCGGCTGGTTGTCCTTGAGCCGCCCACGGATCAGTGCTTCGGGATGACGACTGAGGAAGTCGGTGAGCACCCGCACCGAACGGGCGGTGCGCTGCACTTCGTCCATCGCCTGGCCCAGTTGCAGACGCTGCGGCGAGTCCTCGGCGAAGCTGTCGTTGGCCGTGGTCAGGGTTTTCTTGGTCTGCTCCAGGGTGTCGCGCATCTCTGGCAATACCTTGCCGTTGACGTTCTGCAAGGTCTTCTGCATCTCGGTCAGGCTGCCATTGAGGTTGTTGGCGATGGCATCGATCGGCAACTTGCTGATCTTCTCCACCACTCGCTGCAACTGCTCCTGCAGCTTGTCGAGCCCGCCCGGTACGGTGGGGATTTCCAACGGCCGCGCGGTCGCATCGAAAGCCACCGGCTTGGCGTTGGGGATGAAGTCCATGGAGATATACAGCTGGCCGGTCAGCAAGTTGCCGCTGCGCGCCTGGGCCCGCAGGCCATGCTGGACGAAGGCACCGATCAGGTAGCCCGCGCGACTTTCATCGGCACCGCTGAGCTTCTCCAGTTGCTGGTGGACCTTGCCCAGGCGCGCCGGGTAGATCACCACGCCGACCACGGTGGAGAAGGTCTTTTTCTGCTCGTCGTAATCCAGGTCCATCGACACCACACGGCCGAAGTTCACCCCGAGGAACTCCACCGGCGCATTGAGCGCCAGCCCGCGCAGGGTCTGGTCGAAACGCATGCGCATGTAGTACGGGTCGCCGTCGGGCGGCGCCAGCGCGGTCTCCTGGTCGGCGAACAGCTGGTAGCTGGCGTTCTCGTCGGCCGGCTTGGCGTTGGGGCTGTACTTGGGCTCGACGAAGGCGATGCCGCCGGCGAGGATCGACGAGATGGATTCGGTGTTGACCTTCAGGCCGTTGGCGCCCAGGGTCACGTCCACGCCGCTGGCGTTCCAGAAGCGCGAGTCGGTGGTGACGAACTGGTCGTTGGGCGCGTTGACGAAGATCCGCACGTCCACGCCCTTGCCGTTTTCCGAGAGCTTGTAGGAAATCACCTGGCCCACTTCGATGCGCCGGTAATAGACCGGCGAACCGACGTCCAGCGACCCCAGGTCATCGGTGCGCAGGGTGAAGCGCTTGCCCTTTTGCCCGTAGGTCACAGGTGGCGGCGTTTCCAGGCCGACGAAGCTTTTCTTGCGCTTCTCTTCCCGGCCGGCGTCGGCGCCGATAAAGGCCCCCGACAGCAGGGTGTCGACCCCCGACACGCCTCCCGCGCCAATACGCGGGCGCACCACCCAGAACATCGAGTCGGCGGCGGTGAAGGATTCCGCCGACTGGTCCAGCTCGACCTTGGCGATCACCTTGCTGCGGTTCTTGCTCAAGGCGATGGAGGTGACCTTGCCGATCACCACGTTCTTGTACTTGACCTGGGTCTTGTTGGCTTCCAGGCCTTCGGCGGTCTGGAAGCTGATGGAGATCTCGGGCCCGGCCGACAGCGACTTGTGCACCAGCATCGACAGGCCGACCAGGGCCGCGACTATGGGCACGATCCACACCAGCGAAATATTGAACCGGCGCGTCCTGACCGCGGGGGTGCCCGGCCTCGCTGGCGCGCTTGAAGCGTTGGAACCTGGATGATCAGACATCTTCAACCTCTACATCCCAGATAAGCCGGGGATCGAAACTCATGGCCGCGAACATCGTCAGGACCACGACCAAACCAAAGAACAGGATACCCATGCGCGGCTCGATCGAGCTCAGGGCGTGGAATTGCACCAGCGCCGCCACCAGGGCGACCACCAGCACGTCGAGCATCGACCAGTAGCCGATCACCTCGATAAAGCGGTACAGCTTGGCGCGCTCGCGCATCGCCCAATGGCTGCGGCGCTGGCAGGTGATCAGCAGCATCCCCAGGACGAAGAACTTGCTGCACGGCACCACCACGCTGGCGATGAAGATCAGCAGGGCGATGTCCCAGGAGCCGTGCTGCCAGAACTCCAGCACGCCACTGAGAATGGTGTTTTCGCTGCCGCTGCCGAATATCTGGGTGTACATCACCGGCAGCACGTTGGCCGGGATGTAGAGAATCAGGCTGGCCACAAGGAAGGCCCAGGTGCGGTTCAGGCTGTCGGGTTTGCGCGCATGCACCACGGCCTCGCAGCGCGGGCAGTAGTGAACATCCTGCGGGCAGGCCTGGCCGCAGGTGTGGCACAGCATCAGGCCCAGGTCGCGGGCGTAGGGAGGCTGGTTCATCAGTAGCGGCCCTCCAGGTCATCCCAGAGGCGGCGGATGCCCTTGCCGGAAATCAGGATGATCAGCACCGTCAGCATCGACAGCGACCACAGCCCCAGGCCCGGGTGCACGTCGAGCATGCCGGCCAGCTTGACAATGGCCACCAGGATGCCCAGCAGGCACACCTCCAGCATGCTCCACGGCCGCAGGTGCTCCAGGGCGCGCATGCAGGCCTTGAAGCCCGGCGCCGCGCGCCCGATATTGGCGAAGCCCAGCACCCAGCACAGCAGGAGGATCTGCAAGCCGGGAGCAAGGATGATGGCCAGGCCGGTGACCGCGGCGATCAGGCTGATGCGGCCCTGGGCCAGGGCTTCGACCGACTGCCAGAGGGTCGCTTCGTTGCTCAGGCCTTCGAGGCTGATGCCGATCACCGGGAAGGCATTGGCGAACACGAACAGCAGCGCCGCCGTGATCGACAGGGCAAGCAGTTGCTGCACGTTCAGGCTCCGGGCGCGCTCCAGCACCGCCCCGCAGCGCGAGCACTGGGAGGTCTGGCCTTTTGCAAGCGGCACGGATTCGTACAGCGAATCGCAATGCTCGCAGATGATCCAGTTGGGAGAGAGTGTCATGGTCTTCGAGTCAGGTGGGACAGCGGAGGGCGCTGATCCATGGCGCGTATTCTCTGCAAAAGTAGAGGATGGTGTCTAGTTTTACGTAAGGACTGCAAACGCTCTGGTGCGCCATAATGTATGCCCCTTGCTGCCACTCAGACCATGAACGATTCAAAAATGCTCCCGGCTAAAAACCCGCGCTCGCCAAAACAGACTCGTGGCCATGAACGGGTCACGGCGATTCTCGACGCTTGCGCCCACCTGCTGGTCAGCCAGGGAGTGGCCAGCCTGACCATGCATGGCCTCGCGCGCGAAGCCGGCACCTCCATCGGTTCGCTGTACCACTTCTTCAGCGACAAGCAGAGCGTGCTCGATGCCCTCGGCCAGCGGCACATCGACGCCATCGACCGGATCACCGCCAACCTCCTGGCCATCGACCCGGCGACCTGGGTCGAGTCGAGCAGCCAGCAGGTGATCGAGCGGATGATCATGCCGATCATGGAATACCTCGAGACCCATCCCGACCTGTTGCAGATGATCAGCCCCGCCTTCGCCCCCGGCCAGCTCCAGGCTCCGGAGGCGCGGGAGCGAATCCAGGCAACCTACGCCCGCATGCTCGCCCTGCGCCTGCCCGGCGCCACTGCCGCGCAACGCGAAACCTATGTGACGGCGATGCTCGGCTTGCCCATCGGACTGTTCCAGGTTGCTCTGGAGAATAGCCAGCTCAAGAGCATTCTGCTGTTGCAGGAAGTGCCCAGGGCGATGAAGGCCTACCTCGAGGCCATCGAGCGGCACCACGCCGCCCGCTGACCTCTGCTGTTTTCAACGGGCGCCATTGAGCGGGCGACGCAGCATCAGCCGTTCCCGCACCAGGTCGTAGCCCCAGTGATAGACATAGGTGTAGGGCAGGAAGAACAGCAGCACGCCGATGTCGAGAATCAACGCCTGCATCAGGCTGACCTGCAGCCACCAGGCAATCAGCGGCACGCTCACCGCCACCAGGCCACCCTCGAACAGCAGCGCGTGGGCGACCCGGGTCCAGCCGCTGGGCGCCAGGGCCAGGCGCTTGAGCAGACGGTCGAACAGGCCATTGAAGACCACGTTCCAGGCCAGGGCGATCAGGCCGATGGCGATGGTCGCCACGCCCATGTCGACAAAGGGCTTGTCCATGATCCAGGCCAGCAGCGGCGTACACAGCGCGAACGCCAGCAACTCGAAGCCCACGGCCTGGAAAACGCGTTCGGTCAAGGATTTGGTGGTGCTCATGATCCGGCTCTCTCAAGTGAATGTGGTTGCCATGATCACCTCTCCTACCGATACTTCATAATCATTAACCATCGATCAAGGCGATAGTTCATGGCCTCACACGAAGTACTGCTGGCCTTTGTCCAGGCGGCCACCCAAGGCTCGTTTTCCGCGGCCGCGCGCAAGCTCGGCAAGAGCCAGTCGACCATCAGCGCGGCAGTGGCGAGCCTGGAGATCGACCTCGACCTGCAACTGTTCGACCGCAGCAGCCGCAAGCCCGCCCTCACCCCGCAAGGCCACGTCATGCTGCAACGGGCCGAAGACATCCTGGCCGCCACCAGCCGCCTGGAAATGGCCGCCAGCCAGCTGGCCCAGGGCGTGGAAGCCAAGCTCACGGTGGCCCTGTCCGACACCTATCAGTCGGATCGTTTCGAAACCTCGCTGAGCGCCTTCGAGCAACGCTACCCGGACCTGGAACTGGAATGCCTGATCGCCGAATGCGATGACCTGATCGAGCTGGTCCAACGCGGCCGGGCGCAGATCGCCTTCGCCGAAATGCAGCCCGACTACCCGGCGGACCTGGACCATGCGACGGTGGACGAGCGCACGGAAATCGCCCTGTTCGTGTCGCGCAAGCACCCCTTGGCGGCGCTAAAAAATATCGACCAGGCCCGGCTGCAACAGCACCGCGAACTGCGCCTGGCAACCATCGTCAATCCCTACGAAAGCCGGGCCAAGGGCCGGGTATGGTCGGCGCCGAGCTACCTGATGCTGCTGGAGATGGCCCAGGGCGGATTTGGCTGGGCGCCCCTGCCACGCTGGCTGGTGGAGCGTTTCGGCGCCGACAGCCTGGTGGAACTCGATGCCCGTGGCTGGCCGCGTAACGTGGCGGTCGATGCCCTGTGGTCGCGCCTGCACCCGCCAGGTCCGGCGGGCAGCTGGTTGCTGGGGCGGATGCTGGAATAACCGCGTTTTTGCAGATGCACGGTGTCGCCCGTTGACGGGGGCTTCGTCGGAATGCCGCCCAACCCGATCGCAGCCTGCGGCAGCGGCTACAGGTTCGGCCGACAGATTGAGGGCTCTTCTCCCTGACACCCTGATCCTCCCACTCGCGCCACAATCCCCTGTAGCCGCTGCCGCAGGCTGCGATAAGGCCGAAGGCCTTCAGCGATCTCGAACAGGTCGCGGCCGTCCGGATCGGCAGGGACTCAGAGCGCGTTCAGCGCTTCCAGCCTTTTTTCGATAAAACGCCGCTCCGGCTCTTGCCGGGTCAGTTCCAGGGCTCGCAGATAGGCTTGCCGCGCCGGCTCCACCCGGCCCAGTTGCCGGCAGAACTCGGCCCGCGCCGAATGGGCCAGGTGGTAATCCTGCAACTCGCCCCGGGCCAGGATCGCCTCGACCCGCTCCAGGCCGGCCAACGGCCCGTCCCGCTGGGCGATGGCGGCCGCGCGGTTGAGCTCGATCACTGGCGAGGGCATGGCGCGCAACAGCACGTCATACAGGCCGATGATCTGCTGCCAGTCGGTTTCCCCGGCCGTCGCCGCTTCGGCATGCACCGCGGCGATCGCCGCCTGCAGGCAGTACGGGCCGAAACGCCGGGTGCCCAGGGCGTGTTCCACCAGGGCGCAGCCTTCGGCGATCAGTTCGCGGTCCCACAGCGAGCGGTCCTGCTCGTCCAGCAGCACCAGCTCCCCGGTAGCCGAGGTCCGCGCCCGGCGCCGCGACTCGTGCAGCAGCATCAAGGCCAGCAGGCCCATCACTTCGGGTTCCGGCAGCAGCTCCAGCAACAGGCGCCCGAGGCGGATCGCCTCATGGGTCAGGTCTTCGCGGGTCAGCTCGGCGCCCATCGACGCCGAATAGCCTTCGTTGAACACCAGGTAAACCACCCGCAATACACTGTCCAGACGCTCGGGCAGCTCGCCCAGGGACGGCACCTGATAAGGGATATGCGCATCGCGGATCTTGGCCTTGGCGCGCACAATGCGCTGGGCGATGGTGGCCGGCGCACAGAGAAAGGCCCGGGCGATTTCCTCGGTGGTCAGGTCGCAGATTTCCCGCAGGGTCAGCGGCACCTGGGCGTCCGCCGCCAGCGCCGGGTGGCAGCAGGTGAAGATCAGGCGCAGGCGGTCGTCTTCCAGGTCCTCCTCGCTCCAGTCAGCCTGCTCCAACTCTTCCAGCTGGCTGACCAGCGCCGCCTGGGACGCGGCGAACCGCGCCCGGCGGCGCAAACCGTCGATGGCCTTGAAACGCCCGGCCGACACCAGCCAGGCCCGCGGGTTGTCCGGTACGCCGTCGCGCTGCCAACGCTCGACCGCGACGAAGAACGCCTCGTGCAAGGCTTCCTCGGCGAGGTCGAAATCCCCCAGCAGGCGAATCAGGGTCGCCAGGATCCGCCGCGACTCGTTGCGGTAGACCCTCTCCACCAGCGCCTTGACGCTGTCTTGCGGCGCCGTCGGCATCAGTCCGGCATGCCTCGGGTCACCAGGCTTTCCAGGCGATCCAGGCTCTGCCCCCAGCCCTCGTGAAAGCCCATGGCTTCATGGGCCTGGCGATCCTCCTCGCTCCAGTGCATGGCGCGGGCGGTGTAGAGGGTCTTGCCGTCCACTTCGTCGAAGGTCACCTCGGCGCTCATGAAGGCCTTGCCCGAAGGGATCCAGCCCGGCAGGAAGGCGTCGGTGAACACCAGCCGCCGCGGCGCGACTATCTCCAGGAACACGCCCATGGTCGGGTACTCGTTGCCATCCGGGGCGCGCATCAGGGTGCGAAACTGGCCGCCGACCCACAGGTCCATTTCACACTCCGGGGTGGTCATGCCGTGGGGCCCCCACCATTGCACCAGCAACTCGGGTTCGGTCCAGGCGCGGAACAGCTTGCCGGGCGGCGCATCGATCAGGCGACTGATGGACAACTCGTATGGGGCGGGCGCACGGCCCAGGCTGTGCTCGGTCATTGCGAAACTCCTGCTTATGCTTGTTTTCAGGGCTCGTTTGCAAAGGTTGCGATCAGGGATTCAACTCGCGCACCGGGCGCACCTCGATGCTGCCGACCCGGGCCGCCGGGATGTTGCCGGCGACCTGGATGGCTTCGTTGAGGTCCTTGGCATCGATCAGGTAGAACCCGGCCAACTGTTCCTTGGTTTCGGCGAACGGGCCGTCGGTGATCGACAGCCGGCCGCCGCGCATGCGCACCGTGGTCGCGGTCTGCACCGACTCCAGGGCCTCGGCGGCGATCATCCGGCCGCTGCCCTGCACCGACTCGGCGTAGGCCATGCACTCGGCGTCCTTCGGGCTCTCCGGCAGGCTGTGCAACAGCTGTTCGTCGCTGTAGACCAGGCATAGGTATTTCATGGGGCTCTCCTTGATCGGGCTGATCAACTATGGCTGCAGTTTCAGGCTTTCGCGAAAAAACCGACGATCAGGGTTGCAGGTCGAACAGCACGGTGCCGCTCATCATGTCGAAGGGGGCCGACCAGTGTTCGTGGACCACTTTCCACTGCCCACCAATACGCTGGTAACCCGCGGTCACGCGCATCCAGCAAGCCTTGGTCTCGCCCTTGTCGTCAGCACCGCCGCAGTGGGCCAGCCAGTGGGCGAAGGCGATGTCATTGGCCCCGACTATGTGCAGCTGCTCGAAGTCGAAGATGCCAGGGCCGGGGCAGACTTCCATGCAGGTCTTCCAGTGCGCGCGGTAGGCCTCCTTGCCCTTGAATTGCAACGCGGTCACGGCGTCGAACGAGGTGATGTCGTCGGCGTAGTAGCTGACGATGCGGTCGATGTCCTTGACCATCACGGCCTGGCGCCAGGCGTCGATCAGGCTGCGAATTTCGCTTTCGGTGGTTTGGGCGTTCATGGCGATTCTCCTTGCGATTGAGTGACACGGGCTCAAGGTGGCCGCCAGAGGCGACCGTTAAATCCTGAAGACACCCTTAGTCGTCTGGCCGCCGGGCAAATCGACAAAGCCAGGAAAAAAAACCGGGACCCCGGGCAAAATCGCTAGAATCGCCACTCCTACAGCCTCCCCCAGTGCCTGGATATGGATAGCCCAACGACCACCCGACTCGTGCCCTACGAACAGCTCGACGCCAGGCAATTGCAGCAGCTCGACGCGCTCGAGGTGCACCCGCAGCAAAAGAATTATTCCGGCGATATCTACACCGCGCTGCATACCCTGCTCAAGGCGCCGGAGCCCGGGATCAAGGGCTTCGCCCTGCTGGCCGACGAGGTCCCGGTGGCGTTCCTGCTGCTCAAGCGCCCGCCCTTCCTGCCCCATTGGGCCGACCCCGACACCGCCACCCTGCATGCCTTGCAGGTCGATCACCGGGTCCAGGGCCAAGGCTACGGCCTCGCCTGCCTGCAAGCCCTGCCCGCCGCCGCGCGCCAGGCGTGGCCGGAGATCAAGGGGCTGATGCTGTCGGTGGACGCGGACAACACAGCGGCGTTCAACCTCTACCTGAAACAAGGCTGGGTCGACTGCGGCGAGGCCTACCGGGGCCGCATCGGCTACGAACGGCGCCTGGCCCTGATTTTCTGACGTTACCCAGGAGAAGCATGATGCTGACCACCCTCGAACAACTGGAAGCGATCTACGGCCTGCCCCTCGAGCGGGCCGTGCGCAAGGAAATCCCCTTCCTCAACCCGGACTACCAGGCCATGGTGCGCGCCTCACCGCTGGTGATCCTGAGCACCAGCGGTCCCGACGGCATGGACGGCTCGCCCCGCGGCGACACCCCGGGGTTCGTGCGGATCGTCGACGAGCGCACCCTGGCCATCCCCGACCGCCCGGGCAACAACCGCATCGACAGCCTGCGCAATATCCTCAGCGACCCGCGGGTGGCCCTGCTGTTCATCATCCCGGGCATCGGCGAGACCCTGCGGGTCAACGGCCGAGCGCGGATCTCGGCCGAGCCGGCGCTGCTGGACAGCTTCGCGGTGAACGGCAAGCCGGCGCGCACGGTGATCCTGGTGGACGTCGAGGCGGCCTATTTCCACTGCTCCAAGGCCATAGTGCGCTCCGAGCTGTGGAACCCCGAGCGCTACCTGGAACGCTCGGCCCTGCCCTCGGCCGGCGCCATCCTCAAGCGCCTCTGCGACGGCCAGTTCGACGCCGACCGCTACGACCGGGAAATGCCGGAACGGGTGCGCAACAGCCTGTATTGAATGCTTCTGTAGGAGCGAAGCTTGCTCGCGATGAACGATAACGCGGTTTATCAGCCAGACCGCAGCGCCCCTATCGCGGGCAAGCCTCGCTCCTACAGGGGGGTGTCGTGGAATGGCAGGCAGAAAAAAGGGCTGCCTCGCTGCAGCCCTTCGAGCTCACAACTCCAGCACCATCTCATGCCAGGCCATGCCGCCATGGTCCGATGCCGAGGCCTTGAGGTAGACGAAGCCAAAACGCTCGTACAGCGGCACATGCCGTTCCTTGCACATCAGGTTGATGCTGGCCTTGCCCAGGCCGCGCATGCGCTCGATAAAGGCCTCCAGCAGGCGCCGGGAAACGCCCTGGCCCTGGTAGTCCGGGTGCACCACCACCGACATGATCACCACATGGGGCCCGGCCGGGTCGTGGCCGATCAGTTCCTTGAAGGCCTCGTCGGCCATCTCGACCTCGAAGGCCGCGCCGGAATTGATGAAGCCGGCCACCACGCCCTCCACTTCGGCGACGATGAAGCCTTCGGGCCAGGTGGCGATGCGGGTGGCGATCTTTTCCCGGGTGGCGGCTTCGTCGCCTTCGTAGGCCAGGGTTTCGATGGCGAAGCAGCGGTCCAGGTCGGAAGGCAGGACCTGGCGGATAACAGGATTCGATGAATTCATGGCAGGGGACGGCGACCGTAGCGGCTGAATGACAGGGGTGTCGATTCTAGCAACAGCGCCCCCGCCGCGAGCAGCACAACTGGCAAAGAACCGCCCACGTATGAAGTGCATATGGATCGAAAAGCACCCCGTAAAGCTTTCATATAAGCCCTGGCCAAGCCCCGGCGTTCGGACTATTTCTCTGTGCCTCGACGATCGGCCCCCGCCCCACCGCTGCTGGAGCGGCCCCGCGTCTCAGCCACAGGACCTCGATCATGAGCAACACCCAAATCGGCCTTTTCCTGCTGTTCAGCATCAGCACCTTCGGTTTCATCACCCTGTACATCGACTTTCTGCACGAACGCCGGGCGAAGAAGAACAAATAAGCCCCCGGGGCCGGCATTCCGGCCCTGGTTTACAAGCCCACCAGCCGGTAACCCACCTGCAGCTCGGTAATGAAGTGCAGGGGCTGCGCCGGGTCGGCCTCGAGCTTCTGCCGCAGGTGCGCCATGTGCACCCGCAGGTAGTGGGCACGGTCCACATAGTCCAGGCCCCAGACCTCCAGCAACAACTGGCGGTGCGTCATGACCCGGCTCTGGCCGCGGATCAGCGCGCAGAGCAGGCGGTACTCGATCGGTGTCAGGTGCACCGCCTGCCCTTCACGCAACACCTCATGGGTCGCCAAGTCCACTTCGATGTTGCCGAAGGCCACCTTGCTGGTGCTGGCCGTCACCCCGCTCTGCACATGGCGACGCAACTGGGCGCGAATCCGCGCCAGCAGCTCCGGTACACCGAAGGGTTTGACCAGATAGTCGTCCGCCCCGGCATCCAGGGCCGCGACCTTCTCCTCTTCCCGGTCCCGGGCCGAAAGCACCAGGATCGGCACCGCCAGCCAGCCCCGCAGCTCGCTGATCAACTGCTTGCCGTCGCCATCGGGCAACCCCAGGTCGACGATCACCAGGTCCGGCTGGCGACTGGCGGCATGGATCAGGGCACGCTTGACGTTATCCGCCTCGAACACCTGAAAGCCTTCGTCCTGCAGGGCGATGCCGACAAAGCGGCGGATATTGGCCTCGTCTTCGACGATAAGAATGCGTGCAGTGCTCATAAGGTTTCCATGGAAGGCGGCTGACCCGCCGGTAAAGTGATGACGAAGCTGATGCCCGAGGGCGCCCGTGGCAAGGCCTCGATCCGTCCGCCATGGGTTTCGACGATCCGCTTGGCCAGGGCCAGCCCCAGGCCGATGCCGGCCACCGGCGACTCCTGCTGACCCCGACTGAAGGCATCGAACAGGCTCTGCGGCGAACTGCCGGGCGGGCAGCCGGGACCGTTGTCGCTGACCTGCAGCACGATCTGCTCCTCCAGCCGCTGCGCACTGATCTCCACCCGGGTACCGGCCGGGGTGTACTTGGCAGCGTTGTCCAGCAGGTTGACCAGCACCCGCTCCAGCAGCAGCGCATCCACTTCCACCAGCGGCAGATCGGCGGCCATGGAGGCCCGCAGCACATGCCCGGCCAAGGGTTGGCGCATCTGGCGCAGGGCGCTGCCGACTATCTCTTCGAGGGAATGCCACTGGCGATTCAAGCGCACGCCGCGCTCCTGCATGCGCGCCATGTCCAGCAAGTTCTCGATCAGCCGCTGCATGGAGCTGGCCTGCTCATGAATGCCGCCCAGCAGCCCCGACAGCGGGCCGCTCGGCGCATGGGGCAGCGCCGCATCGGCGGCACCGATGATGGTGGTCAGGGGCGTGCGCAAGTCATGGGAGATCGCCGCCAGGAGGGTGTTGCGCATGCGCTCGCCCTCCATCTGCACCAGGGTGCTCTGGGCCACTTCGACGTAGTGCACGCGCTCCAGGGCAATGGCCAGCTGGCTCATGCAGGCTTCCAGCAGACGCCGCTCTTCCGGCTCGTCGAAGCGCTCGGCCTCGGCCAGTTCCAGCACCAGCACCCCGCGCACCCGCATCGGCGCCTTGAGCGGCAGGTAGCAGCCCTTGGCCGCGGCCAGGGTGTCTGTGCCCTGGCCGGCGGGCTGGCCATGATCGTAGGCCCACTGGGCGATGCTTTCATCGATGGCAACGGGGCCGTTGCCCAGGGCATGGACCGTATCGGCGGCGTCCGGCAGCGCCAGGCCGACCCGCGCCTCGAACACTCCGCCGAAGGTGCGCAGGGCGACCTCGCCGATCTGCTCCACCGTCAGCGCCGCCGACAGGTCCCGGGCCAGCCGGGCCAGGGACGTGGCACGGCGCTCCCCGGCGGCGGCGGTGCGTGCCTCATGGCGCAGGCGCGCGGTCAACTGCCCGGTGATCAGGGCAATGCCGAGCATCAGGGCGAAGGTGAAAAAATACTGGGTGTCGTTGACCGTGAACGACAGCACCGGCCGCACGAAGAAGAAGTCGAAGCACAGCACCGCCAGCATCGCCGCCCAGGCACCCGGACCCCGCCCGTAACGCAGGGCGACCAGGACCACGGTGAGCAGAAACAGCATGACCACGTTGGCCGGGTCGAACACCTTGAGCAAGAGGGCCGCCACCGCGGTGGCGGCGAAACAGGCCAGGCTGGCCCACAGATAGGCCGGCAGCCGGCTGGGCGGCAGAGGCGCCTCGGGCCGGGGTGGCGCGGCCACAGTGGACAGCGGCCCATGGGCGATCACGATCTGGTCGATCTCGGGGTGATGGCGGCTGATGCGATCGCTGACCGATTGATGCCAGAGCTGCCAGACCTTGCGCGGGTAATGCCCCAGCACCAGGCGGTTGGCGTTGTGCTCGCGGGCACAGGCCACCAGCGCTTCGGCTACGTCCATGCCCGGCAGGGTGGCGGTGTCGGCACCGAACTCGGCGGCCAGGGCCAGGGTCTTCATCGCGGCCCCATAGCGCTGGGCACCCGCGCCACGGCGCTGGTTCGCCGCCACATGGACCACTATCCAGTCGGCTTCCAGTTTCTGTGCCAGGCGCGCGGCCTCGCGCACCAGGCGCTCATCGGAAGGATGCCCCGCCACCCCGACCAGCAAGCGTTCCCGCGCCGGCCACAGGGTGATGATGGAGCGTTCGCGGCGATAGTCGCGCATCTGCGCGTCGACCCGGTCGGCGGTGCGCCGCAGGGTCAGTTCGCGCAGGGCCAACAGGTTGCCCTTGCGAAAGAAATGGCGTGAAGCCCGCTCGGCCTGGGGCGGCAGGTAGACCTTGCCGTCCTTGAGCCGACGCAGCAGGTCATCCGGTGGCAGGTCGATCACCAGCACTTCGTGGGCCTGGTCGAAGATATGGTCGGGCACCGTCTCGCGCACCCGGATGCCGATGATGCCGCTGACGATGTCGTTGAGGCTTTCCAGGTGCTGGACGTTGAGGGTGGTCCAGACATCGATGCCGGCGCGCAGCAGTTCTTCGACGTCCTGCCAGCGCTTGGGATGGCGCGAGCCCGGAACGTTGCTGTGGGCCAGTTCGTCCACCAGCAGCACGGCCGGCGCGCGGGCCAGGGCCGCGTCCAGGTCGAACTCGCTGAGCTGGCGGTCGCGGTGCATGACGTTCTGGCGCGGCAACAGCTCCAGGCCCTCCAGCAGCTCGGCGGTTTCCCGGCGACCGTGGGTTTCCACCACCCCGGCCACCAGGTCGCGGCCCTGGGCCCGTTCGCGCTGGGCGGCGACCAGCATGGCGCAGGTCTTGCCGACCCCGGCGTTGGAGCCGAAGTAGATCCGCAGCTTGCCCAGGCGCGCCGCCTGTTCGTCCTGTTGCAGCCTCTCCAGCAGCGCATCGGGATCGGGGCGGCCATCCGGTGCAGCGGTGAACGTGTCGATGACAGACATGACAATCCTTATGTACGACGCGGCGCCCGTGGGCGCCGCGTCGTCAGTCCTTTCAAACCAGGCCGAGACCGGCCAGCAGCATGTCGATCAGCTTGATCCCGGCAAATGGCACCAGCACCCCGCCCAGGCCATAGATCAACAGGTTGCGGTTGAGCAGCGCCGCCGCGCCTATGGCCCGGTAGGACACGCCCTTGAGCGCCAGCGGAATCAGGCAGACGATGATCAGTGCATTAAAGATCACCGCACTGAGGATCGCCGAGTTCGGGCTGCTCAGGTGCATCACGTTGAGGGCAGCCAGTTGCGGGTAGGTGGCGACGAATGCGGCCGGTACGATAGCAAAATACTTGGCCACATCGTTGGCCACGCTGAAGGTGGTCAGGGCGCCGCGGGTCATCAGCATCTGTTTGCCGACTTCCACCACCTCGATCAGCTTGGTCGGGTTGCTGTCGAGGTCGACCATATTGCCCGCCTCCTTCGCCGCCTGGGTACCGCTGTTCATCGCCACCGCAACGTCGGCCTGGGCCAGCGCCGGGGCGTCGTTGGTGCCGTCGCCGGTCATGGCCACCAGCTTGCCCTGGGCCTGGTAGTCGCGGATCAGTTGCAGCTTGTCCTCCGGCCGGGCTTCGGCGAGAAAGTCATCGACCCCGGCTTCCACGGCGATGGCCGCCGCGGTGAGACGGTTGTCGCCGGTGATCATCACGGTCTTGATGCCCATGCGCCGCAACTCGGCAAAACGCTCCTTGATCCCACCCTTGACCACGTCCTTGAGTTCCACCACCCCCAGGGCCTGGGCACCGTCGGACACCACCAACGGCGTGCTGCCACGGCGCGACACTTCGTCGACCTTGGCCTGCAGGGCGGGCGGGAAGCTGCCGCCCAGGGCCTCGACATGCCGGCGCACGGCGTCCGCCGCGCCCTTGCGGATGCTGCGGCCTTGCGGCAGGTCGACGCCACTCATCCGGGTCTGGGCGGTGAAATGCACAAAGCTTGCTCCCAGGCCATGAATGTCCCGGCCGCGGATGTCGAACTTGTGCTTGGCCAGCACCACGATGCTGCGCCCCTCCGGGGTTTCGTCGGCCAGGGAAGCCAGTTGCGCGGCATCCGCCAGCTCGGCCTCCTTGACCCCGGGCGCCGGCAGAAAGGCGCAGGCCTGGCGGTTGCCCAGGGTGATGGTGCCGGTCTTGTCCAGCAGCAGCACGTCCACATCCCCCGCGGCCTCCACGGCACGCCCGGAGGTGGCGATCACGTTGGCGGACATCATCCGGCTCATGCCCGCCACGCCGATGGCCGACAGCAGGCCGCCGATGGTGGTGGGGATCAGGCACACCAGCAAAGCCACCAGCACCGTGGCGCTGACCACGCTGCCGGTACTGCTCATGACCACGGCGAAGATCGAGTAGGGGCTCAGGGTGACGATCACCAGCAGGAACAACAGGGTCAGCCCCACCAGCAGGATGGTCAGCGCCACTTCGTTCGGTGTCTTCTGCCGCTTGGCCGACTCCACCATGGAAATCATCCGGTCGAGGAACGACTCCCCCGGATTGACGCTGATACGCACCACCAGCCAGTCCGACAGCACCCGGGTGCCGCCGGTGACCGAGGAGAAATCGCCACCGGCCTCGCGAATCACCGGTGCCGATTCACCGGTGATGGCGCTTTCGTCCACCGAGGCCACGCCCTCGATCACCACCCCATCCAGCGGTACCAGGTCTCCGGCTTCGATCAGCACCACGGCGTCCTTGCGCAGTTCGCTGGCGGCCATGGGCAACCAGGCGGCGCCGTACTTGGGCTGTTGCAGCAGCTTGGCCAGGGTCTGGCGTTTCATCCCCCGCAGGCTGGCGGCCTGGGCCCGGCTGCGGCCCTCGGCCAGGGCTTCGGCGAAGTTGGCGAACAGCACGGTAAACCACAGCCAGAGGCTGATACTGAGGATGAAGCCACTGGGGGCTTCGCCCTCGCCACTCAGGGACTGGAACCACAACAGGGTAGTCAGCAGGCTGCCCAGGTAGACCACGAACATCACCGGGTTCTTTAACTGCGCCTGGGGCAACAATTTCTTGAAGGCGTCCAGGCAGGCCGTGAGCAACAACCCACGGTCGAACAAAGGCAAACGGGCTTTATTACTCATGGGGGTGTCTCTTACTCACTGACCGCAAGGGGCGACTGGCGCACCGGTGCCAGGGCATCCAGCGCGAGGTTGAGTTTCAGTACATTGACCCGGGGCTCGCCGAGCAGGCCCAGGGTGCGACCTTCGGTGTGGGCTTGCAGGAGCTTGCTCAGCTCGGCTTCGGGCAACTGGCGCAGACGGGCGACGCGGGCCAGTTGCAGTTGGGCGTTGGCCACCGAGATATGCGGATCCAACCCCGAGGCCGAAGCGGTCACCGCATCCACCGGCACCTGGGTGTCGGCAGTCAGGCCATTGAGCTGGCGATAGGCGTCGACCCGCGCCGCCACGCTGTCGATCAGCTTCTGGCTGGTGGGCCCCAGGTTGCTGGCGCCACTGGAGCCGGCGTTGTACGGCTGCGGCACGCTTTTGCTCGGGTCCAGCGGATCGGCGCCCAGAGTCATGCTCGGTCGGCCCTGGAAATACTCGGGCCGGGTGAAGTGCTGGCCGATCACCGCCGACCCCACCAGCAGGCCGTCACGTTCCACCAGGCTGCCCTGGGCCTGGAAGGGAAACAGCAGGTTGGCCACCAGGGTGGTGAACAGCGGATAGGCCAGGCCAGTCAGCAGCATGAACAGCGCCGCCGCCACCAGCACCGGACGCAGCAGGCCCCTGAACAGCGGCTGCGGCCGCACCTGGAACTGAGCCTGGGATTGAGTGTGCGCTTTGCTTGTCATTACAGCCCCCTCACTTGTATGTCTGGCCGGCCAGCAACTGCAGTTGCTCCACCAGCGGGCCGAGCGCGAGCGCCGGCAGGAAAGTCAGGCCACCGACCACCAGCACCACGAACACCAGCAGGAACATGAACAGTGGCGTCGCGGTCGGAATGGTGCCGGCACCGGCCGGTGTGTTCTTTTTCGCCGCCAGGGAGCCGGCCACCGCCAGCATCGGCAGCATGGTGAAGAAGCGCCCCAGGAGCATGGCCAGGCCAATGGTGGTGTTGAAGAACGGCGTGTTGGCATTCAGCCCGGCGAACGCCGAACCGTTGTTCGCGGTGCCCGAGGCGTAGGCGTAGAGCACCTCGCTGAAACCGTGGGGCCCCAGGTTGTTGAGGCTGTTCAGGGTGTCCGGCCAGAGTGCCGCCAGGGCGGTGAAGCCAAGAATGCTGAAGGGGTGCGCCAGCACCGAGAGCATCACCAGCTTGATCTCCCGGGCCTCGATCTTCTTGCCGAGGAATTCCGGGCTGCGACCGATCATCATCCCCACCAGGAACACCGTCAGCAGGGCGTACTGGATCAGGTTGATAAAGCCCACGCCGTCACCGCCGAACACGCAGTTGAGCATCATCTGCGCCAGAGGCACGAAGCCGCCCATGGGGGTCAGGGAGTCATGCATGGCGTTGACCGAACCTGTGGTGGCGGCGGTGGTGGTGGTGACGAACAGGCTGGTGTCGGCGATGCCGAAGCGCAGTTCCTTGCCCTCCATGTTGCCGCCGCTCTGGCTGGCCGACAGCACCTGGTCGGCGCCGGCCCGGGTCAGCAGCGGGTTGCCGCTCTGCTCGGCGGTAAAGACGATGCTGAGAAAGCCGATGAACATCACCAGGAAGGTACCGAAGAACACCCAGCCCTGCCGCCGGCGCAGCAGCATGCTGCCAAAGGTGTAGGTCAGTGCCGAAGGGATCAGCAACATGCTGAGGATATGCAGGACGTTGGTCAGCGGCGTCGGGTTCTCGAACGGATGCGCGGCGTTCATGCTGAAGAAGCCACCGCCGTTGGTGCCGATGTGCTTGATCGACTCGAAGCTCGCCACCGCGCCGACGATCAACTGTTGCTGGGCGCCTTCCAGGGTGGTGGCCAGGGCCTGGGAGTACAGGGTCTGCGGCATGCCTTGCCAGACATAGACCAGCGCCATGGCGAAGCACAGCGGCAGCATCACGCGATACAGGGTGCGGGTGAAGTCGACCCAGTAGTTGCCGATGTCCGCCGCACTGGAACGGCTCAGGCCGCGGATGAAGCCGGCGGCCGCCACCACGCCGGCCGTGGCGCCGACGAACATCAGGAAGGTGATCGCCGCCATCTGGCTGAAGTTGGACAGGCTGGTTTCGCCCCCATAGGCCTGCCAGTTGGTGTTGGTGATAAAGGACGCGGCGGTGTTGAACGCCAGGTCCGGGCTCTGCGGCGCCAGCCCCAGCGGGTTGAGCGGCATCACGCCCTGCAGGCGCAGGATCAGGTAGCCCAGCAGCATCATCGCCGCGTTGGACAGCAGCAGCGCCGAGCCATAACGGGCCCAGCCCATGGTTTGCGTGGGGTCGATCCCCAGCAGCCGGTAAGTGGCGCGCTCGGGCAAGGCGTGCCCCTGCCCGGTGAAGACCCGGGCCAGCCACTTGCCCATCAGCACCGCCAGCCCGGTCATCAGGCCGAGAATCAGTGCGAATTCCAGCATAGTGCTCAACATGTCGATGCTCCGTTCAAATCTTGCCCATGGCGACGATGACCATGGCTGTCACGACAAAAAACACCAGGGTCACCCCTACGAAGATCAGGTCGTACATGGCCGATTTCCTTTCTCAAGACAGCCCGAGCGGGCCGATAAAAGACGTCTGTGCCGCCACCTCGGCGAACATCAGAAGCGCTCTGCGCGGATCAGGGCGTACCCCAGGTAGGCGAACAACAGGGCGGCGCAACAGCCGCTGGCGACGTAGATGAAATCGAGTGTTAACAAGACAGCTCCCCTTGACTGAACGAAAGGCCCTGAGGGTCTGGCGACGGGATATCCGGCGACAGTCCGACAAGGCGGGCCCGGCATCCGTGATCGGACGCCAGCAGGGAGTTTTCGTCGGGCGCATCGGCTGATGACCCGCTCTCCTCTGCGCCTCGCAGGTTAGGTGAGCGGGTATCAAGGTCGGGCACTGATTACGGGGGGCGGTATTAAGACGGCATATAGATTGGCCGCAACGAGGGGGGCAAGCCCCCCTGATGGAGAGGTATCAGGCCTCTTTGAGGGGCAGCCAGATTTCCAGCACGCCCTGGCCGGTGTCGGGGTTGAAGTCGGCGCTGTAGCGTTCGAATTCCGGCGCATCGGCGGCTTCGCGCCCGGACTGTGGCAGCCAGGTTTTCCAGATGTACTCAAAGGTCTGCGGCAGGCTCGCAAGCGGCCCCTGGTGCTCGAACACCGCGTAGTGCTGCGGCGGCACCTCGACCCAGCGGTACAACTCGGGCAAGTCGTCGAGCTTGCTGATCTCGACCCCGGCGATGTACTCGAAGCCGCCCTTGCCGTCGGGGTTGCAGCAGAGGCCGTAGGTCACCTCCCCCACCTGGCCGGGGACCTTGCCGAGATGGGGGATGAAGCGCTCCCAGAGTTCAGGAATGCGCTGCGTCGTCTCGGGAGTGAAACGCCCGCCGAGACCGGCAATCAGCAGAAAGTGCCCCTTCTCGAAGCGCGGCACCGGCCCGCTGACCTGTTTTTGCTCATCCATGATGCGACTCCTGCCTGAAAAATGGGTTCGGCAGGGAGTATAGAGGCCAAAGCCGAATCGCTGGGTCAGAGCGCGGGAAGTTCCGCGACCGCCGCGCCGACGATGAACTCCTGGTAACCGGATAAAATCACGTAGACCGCGAAATAGCAGAAGATCGCCGCAGATGCCAGGTAGGAGTAGCGCAACAACTTGTCCCCCAGCAGCTTGCCGCCCTGGGTCGCGGCAAAGCACAGGCCCACGACCCAGGCCAGCCCGGCGCAGAAGAAACCGCTGAGGAACAGCCCGGAACTGAGCAGGTCGCCGCCACCGGAACGGGCAATCAGGGTACCGCCCACCGCGGCGAACCAGAGGATCGCGCTGGGGGACGACATGGCCAGGAAAATGCCGCGGAAAAACTCCTTGCGCGGCGAACCGTTGTCCACCTCGCCGGCCTCGGCCAGCACCGCACTATGGTGGATCGCCGAATAGATCATCTTCGCCGCGAAATACACCAGCAGCGCCGACCCGCCGATCCACAACACCCAGCGCACCGCCTCGTACTGCAGCAGCACGGTCATGCCGGCCAGCGCCAGCACGGCGTAGACCAGGTCGCCGACACAGGTGCCCAGGCCCAGGCAGAACCCCTGGAAGTAGCCACGCTGCATGGCCAGGGTAATCATCGCGATATTGGCCACGCCTATGTCCAGGCACAGCGAAAGGCTCAGCAGAAAGCCGCTGGTAAACTCCATCATTCATCCTGTTCGATGCGGTTGTTCGAGTGGGGGGTATTTAACGCGGGCGGGCCCGGCGAACACAATGCACAGGCTGCGAATCCAGCCACGAGGATGCAAATCCCTGTCCAGGCAGCGCCGCTGCCGGCGAAAAAAATAGTTGCCTCCCCCCTCTGGACAGCCTGGCGCCACAGCCCTTATCGTCTGCCCCCAGGCCACCGCAGTGGCCGACGTCGCTCGGACGGTTCCGGGCGCTCACGTACTCGAGGCAACAATGGCCGAACAAGGTTCGCCGCGCCGCTTTGCGCGCATAGATCGACTCCCCCCCTACGTATTCAATATCACTGCCGAGCTGAAGATGGCTGCGCGTCGGCGCGGCGAAGACATCATCGACTTGAGCATGGGTAACCCCGACGGTGCGACTCCGCCGCACATCGTCGAGAAACTGGTCACCGTCGCCCAGCGCGAAGACACCCACGGCTACTCCACCTCCAAGGGTATTCCGCGTCTGCGCCGGGCCATTTCGCGCTGGTACAAGGATCGCTACGAGGTCGATATCGACCCGGAAAGCGAAGCCATCGTCACCATCGGTTCCAAGGAAGGCCTGGCGCACCTGATGCTCGCCACCCTGGACCAGGGCGACACCGTGCTGGTGCCCAACCCGAGCTACCCGATCCACATCTACGGCGCGGTGATCGCCGGCGCCCAGGTGCGTTCGGTGCCGCTGGTGCCGGGCGTGGACTTCTTCGACGAACTGGAACGGGCCATCCGCGGCTCGATCCCAAAACCAAAGATGATGATCCTCGGCTTCCCGTCCAACCCTACCGCGCAGTGCGTCGAGCTGGATTTCTTCGAGCGGGTGATCGCCCTGGCCAAGCAGTACGACGTGCTGGTGATCCACGACCTGGCCTACGCCGACATCGTCTACGACGGCTGGAAAGCCCCGTCGATCATGCAGGTGCCGGGCGCCAAGGACATCGCGGTGGAGTTCTTCACCCTGTCCAAGAGCTACAACATGGCCGGCTGGCGCATCGGCTTCATGGTCGGCAACCCGGAGCTGGTCAGCGCCCTGGCGCGGATCAAGAGCTACCACGACTACGGCACCTTCACCCCGCTGCAGGTGGCGGCCATCGCCGCGCTGGAAGGCGACCAGCAGTGCGTGAAAGACATCGCCGAGCAGTACCGCCAGCGCCGCAATGTGCTGGTCAAGGGCCTGCATGAGCTGGGCTGGATGGTCGAGAACCCCAAGGCGTCGATGTATGTCTGGGCGAAGATTCCCGAGGCCTACGCGCACCTGGGCTCGCTGGAGTTCGCCAAGAAGCTGCTGGCCGAGGCCAAGGTCTGCGTCTCGCCTGGGGTGGGTTTTGGCGAGTACGGCGACGACCATGTGCGCTTCGCCCTGATCGAAAACCAGGATCGCATCCGCCAGGCCGTGCGCGGTATCCGCGGCATGTTCCGCGCCGACGGGCTGGTGCAGAAAGGCGCCTGATCCAGAGCGCTACATCCGGCGCGGCTTCTGTAGGAGCCAAGCTTGCTGGCGATACGGGCGACGGGGTGAATCAGGCGAATCGCCATCGCGGGCAAGCCTCGCTCCTACAGACGAGCAGGCACAAAAAAACCGCAGCGATGCGGTTTTTTTGTGCCTGTCTGCCGTGTAGNCGTGCCGGCCGATCGCAGCCTTCGGCAGCGGCTACAGGGGTCACACCACCAGCGACAACAGTAGGATAAAGATCAGGCCCACCACCGAGAGGATGGTTTCCATCGCGGTCCAGGTCTTGAAGGTTTCCGCCACGGTCATGTTGAAGTACTGCTTCACCAGCCAGAAACCGGCGTCGTTGACGTGGGACAGGATCAGGGAACCGGCACCGGTGGCCAGCACCAGCAGCTCGCGGTTCACCCCTGGGATCATGCCGACTACCGGCACCACGATACCCGCGCCAGTGATAGTCGCCACGGTCGCCGAACCGGTGGCGATGCGAATCACCGCCGCTACCAGCCAGGCCAGGAGGATCGGCGAGATCTGCGCGTTGACCGCCATGTGGCCGATCACGTCACCCACGCCGCTGGTCACCAGCATCTGCTTGAAGCCACCGCCGGCACCGATGATCAGGATGATCGCCGCGGTCGGCGCCAGGCTGGCGTCGAGCAGCTTGAGGATCTGCTTGGAGCCGATGCCCTGGCGCGAGCCGAAGGTGTAGAGCGACAGCAGCAGAGCCAGCAGCAGTGCGCTGATCGGGTGACCGATCATGTCCATCCAGATGCGGAAGAAATGCCCGTCCGGGAAGGCCACGTCGGCGAAGGTCTTGAGCAGCATCAGGAACACCGGCAGCAGCACGGTCAGCAGGGTCACGCTGAAGCTCGGCAGGTTGGCCGAGGTGTTCTCGCGCGCCAGCTGGTCCACCAGCTCCTGGGACGGATGACCCGGGATGTGCTTGGCGATGAAGGTGCCGTAGATCGGACCGGCGATGATCGCGGTCGGCAGGGCCACGATCAGGCCGTAGAGAATGGTCTTGCCGATGTCGGCGCCAAACACGCCGATGGCCAGCAGCGGGCCCGGATGCGGCGGCACCAGGCCGTGCACCGCGGACAGGCCGGCCAGCAGCGGGATACCGATCTTGATGATCGACACGCCGGTGCGCCGGGCGACGATGAACACCAGCGGGATCAGCAGCACGAAGCCGATCTCGAAGAACAGCGGGATGCCCACCAGGAACGCGGCGAACATCATCGCCCACTGTACCCGCTCCTTGCCGAACGAGCGGATCAGGGTCTGGGCGATCTGATCCGCGCCACCGGATTCGGCCATCATTTTGCCGAGCATGGTACCCAGCGCGAGGATGATCCCGACGAAACCGAGTACACCACCGAAGCCGTCCTGGAACGCCTTGATGATCTTGTCCACCGGCATGCCCGAAGTCAGGCCGAGGAAACCCGCGGCGATGGTCAGGGCGATGAAGGGATGCAGCTTGAATCGGGTGATCAGCACGATCAGCCCGATAATGGTGACCACTGCGTCTAGCAGCAGATAGGTCTCTTGGGACATGCCAAACATGGGGTTGCCTCCGGTTTGTTGTTTTTATTCAAGCGTTAAAAACGTGAGCCGAGTGGGATAGCGCTATCTGTGTGAACCGAAGCTTATCGGGATGGGTCCAGCCCGTGCTCCAGCCACCAGCCATGGGCCTGTTCGGCCAGCCGGTCAACGCTGTGGATGGTGGCGTCCAATGCCAGGGTCAGGGGTTCGCCCACGGGAGATTCGAGGGTGGCGAACTGACTGTCGATCAGGGTCGAAGGCATGAAATGCCCCGGACGGTGGGCCACGCGATCGGCGGCCACCTGTGGTGTCAATTGCAGGAAAACGAAGCCCAGGCCGGGCGTGGCGCTGCGCAGGCGGTCGCGGTACTTGCGCTTGAGCGCCGAGCAGGTCAGCACCGGACGCTGTCCGGCGGCCAGGGCACGACGCAACTCGTCGCACAGGCTGTCGAGCCAGCCGGCACGGTCGTCGTCGTTCAGGGGAATACCGGCACTCATCTTGGCGATATTGGCGGCAGGGTGGAACGTATCGCCTTCAATGGCCGTGGCGCCGCTGCGCTGGCACAGCGCTTCACTGACGCTGGACTTGCCGCAGCCGGCAACGCCCATGATGACCAGGGCGGTGATGGGTTGACTCATGTAACACCTCAGCGCGCAGACAGCGCTACCTTCGCTCTTGAAAACGCTAGTGCAAAAATAGTTTATGCCGACGCCTTCTTGTCATTTTTGTGGGTTGCCGCGTATATAGGCCGCGAAACCAAAGAGTGCGGGTCAGGCCGACCGCGCTCACGCATTGCAGCTGTTTCGAGACAGCGCTACCTTAGTGACTTGAATTTTGTTTGGCAAGCCGTCTGATGACCTCCTCCAAGAACGATAAAAATACCCGCACCACGGGGCGCCCTACCCTCAACGAAGTCGCGCGTCTGGCTGGCGTCAGCCCGATCACCGCCTCGCGAGCCCTGCGCGGCATCGACACGGTGGCCACCGAACTGGTGGAAAAGGTGCGCAAGGCCGCCAGCGAACTCAACTACGTGGTCAACCCCGCCGCTCGCGCCCTGGCCTCGGCCCAGAGCCATTCGGTGGTGGTGCTGGTGCCGTCGCTGTCCAACCTGCTGTTCATCGAGACCCTGGAAGCCATTCATCAGGTGCTGCGGCCCAAGGGCTTCGAAGTGCTGATCGGCAACTTCCACTATTCCCGCGACGAAGAAGAAAACCTGCTGCGCAACTACATGGCCTACCAGCCACGAGGTTTGCTGCTGACCGGCTTCGACCGGACCGAAAGCGCCCGACGGATGGTCGAAGCCAGCAACGTTCCCTGCGTCTACATGATGGACCTCAACCCCGAGGCCGGCCTGAACTGCGTGGGCTTCTCCCAGCACAACGCCGGGGAAACCGCCGCCGAGCACCTGATTTCCCGCGGCCGCAAGCGCCTGGCCTACATAGGCGCCCAGCTCGACCAGCGCACCCTGATGCGCGGCGAAGGTTTCCGCCGTGGCCTGGAGAAAGCCGGGCTGTACGACCCGAAACTGGAAGTCCTCACTCCGCGCCCCTCGTCGGTGGGCCTGGGCGGCGAGCTGTTCCTGCAACTGATGCACAGCCACCCGGACGTCGACGCGATCTTCTTCGGCAACGACGACCTGGCCCACGGCGCCCTGCTGGAAGCCATGCGCTGCGGCATCAGGATCCCCGAGCAAGTGGCGGTGATGGGCTTCAACGACCTGCCCGCCTCGGCGCACATGGTGCCGCGCCTGAGCAGCATCAGCACCCCGCGCGAAGCCATCGGCCGCCGCGCCGCGGAACAACTGCTGACCCTGATGGCCGGCAACAGCGTGGCCAAGCCGGTGGTGGACATGGGCTTCGAACTGAAGGTGCGCGAAAGCACCTGAGCCACATTCAGGAACGCAGGCTCAGGGCGCTGAGCAGTACGCCGAAGCCCACCAGCAGAACGCCGAACAGCTGGTCGATACGCCGCTTGTAAGCCATGAGCCGGGCCCGGATGCCCGGCGTCGAGAAGAACAGCGCCACCGCCACGAACCACAGCACATGGGCCAGGACAATGATCGCGCCATAGCCGATCTGCACACCCGGCGCGGTCCCCGGCTGCATCACCTGCATGAACAGGCTGACCACAAAAATCATGGTCTTGGGGTTCAGCGCATTGGTCAAAAAGCCGGTGCGCAGCGCCGCCCATGCCGAAACCCGCGGCGCATCCACCGCCACCTCCTCCTCGACTGCGCGAGTGCGCAGCATCCGGATACCGAGATAAACCAGGTACAGCGCCCCGGCGATCTTCAACGCGCTGAACAGCAGCAGCGATTCCTTGACCAGCAGGCCGACGCCAAACAGCGTGTAGCCGATATGCAGCATCACCCCGAGCCCGATCCCCAGCGCCGTGAACACCCCATGCCGGCGTGACAGCACCAGGCTGTTGCGGGTGACCATGGCGAAATCCGGCCCCGGGCTGAGCACCGCCAGCACAGTGATGGTGATTACCACTAACAGTTCAGTCATTTTCAAACGCCTTGGCTATAGAATCCGGCCCATACTTTATGGGCACGAACCCTCACAGAGCGAACGATGAAAACTGACATTCTCAGTGATAAAAACTCACAGACAGCCAATCGCCGCCTGCCGCCCCTCAGCGCCCTGCGCTGTTTCGAGGCCGCCGCTCGCCTGGAGAGTTTCACCCGCGCCGGCGAAGCCCTGCACCTGACCCACGGCGCCATCAGCCGTGCCGTGCGCGCCCTGGAAGAAGACCTCGGCACGCAGTTGTTCGAACGTCGCAGCCACCGGGTATTTCTCACCGAGGCCGGCCGCGAATTACTGCACAGCGTGGAAAATGCCTTCGACCTGATCGACGCCGCCGCCCGCAAACTGCGAACACCGGGCAAGGCCGCGGCCCTGGTGCTGTCCTGCGAACCGACCCTGCTGATGCGCTGGCTGATTCCCCGGATCCCGGCATTCTTCGCCGCTCATCCGGATATCCCCCTGCAACTGGTGGCCGGCGGCGGGCCCTTCGCTTTTGCTCAAGGCATCGACCTGGCGATCCGCCGCAACGACTTTCCCTGGCAGCCGCAAACCCATGCGCAGTGGCTGTTCGACGAAGCCATCGGCCCGGTATGTCGCCCGGAACAGGCCACCCGCTGGGCAGGCAATGCAGCAGGCACGGCCCAGTTATCGAGCACTGCCCCGCGCCTGCACAGTGCGACCCGGGCGCAGGCCTGGGAGCAATGGTTGACCCTCAAGGGAATGGAACAGGCGCCGGGCAAGGAGCAGGTCTTCGAGCATTTCTACTTCAGCCTGCAAGCGGCGGTCGCCGGGTTGGGACTGGCGATCGCGCCCTGGCAGCTAGTGCGCGACGACCTGGAGTCGGGCCTGCTGGTCGCGCCTTTCGGCTTTATCGCCGACGGCAGCGCGTATTACCTGTTGTCACCCGAGGCGATCGACCCGGACTCACCCGTCGCCCGCTTACTGGATTGGCTGCGCCACCAGGCGCTGCCGGGCAGCGAGCCGCACGACGCCACCCGCCCAGGCACATGAGCGGACGCGCCTACGGCCTCACCTCTGCATGCACCTCCGGGGCCAGCGCCGGGTCCTGCCCCCCAAGCAATTGCACGAAAGCCTGGGCGGCCTTTTGCAGCGGCTGGTTCTTCAGCCATACCGCGTGCACCGGCAGCAGCAGGCCGTTGTCGATGTTCTTGAAGGTCAGGCGCTTGAACCTTCCGGCCTTGAGCAAGGGCTCGATCACCGACAGCGGGAAATTGCCCCAGCCAATGCCAGACTCGACCATGTCCAGGGCCATGGCCAGGCTGTCGGTGCGCCAGTAGGACTCGGCGATCAGTGGCCGGGTGTCGCGGATCGGCAGATCGCGACTGGCGACCACCACCTGGCGGACGTTGACCAGTTCCTCCAGATAGAGGGTGGCGTCCGGCGCCTCGGGTAAGGGATGGCGCGCGGAAATGCAGGCGATCATCCGTTCGCTGCCGACATACTGGAAATACTCCAGCACGTTCAGGCTGAGCCCGGCGAAGGCCACGCCGACCGCGATCCGGCCACTGTGCAGCAACTGCAACACATCGTCCTGGGGCGCGCTCAGCACCTCGATATCGAGCAAGGGATGGCGCTCGGCGATCAGCTTGATCGCCGCCAGCACCCGGGATTTGTCGATGTCCTCGACCACGCCGATGGACAGCCGGCTTTCCAGCCCCAGGGACAGTTCCACCGCATGCACCTGCAGGTGCTTGAGCTGCTCGGCGATCAGCCGCGCGTGGGGCGCCAGGGCGTTGGCCATGGCGGTGGGCACCGGCTCGCGATGGCTGCGATCGAACAAGGGGTAGCCCAGTTCCGCCTCGAGGTTGGCGATGCCCATGCTCACCGCCGACGGCACCTTGCCCAGGGCCCGGGCCGCCGCGGAAAACGAACCGCGCTCGAGCACGGCGAGAAACAACTGGATGCTGTCGCTGGAGAAATTCATGGGGGTGCCTGCCTATTGACTCTTATCTATCAGAAAACCTGAAAGCTTCTGACTTTTTCTGTCAGGCATATTGAAGCTATCTTGCGCCGCATTCGCCAGCCATTCCTGCAAAAGGACTGGCCCGGGCCAACGAACGTGGAGGAAAAAAGCATGCAAGGCATCAAGCGCAAACTGGTTTACGTGTCACTGTTCGAGGTGTTCGGCATGACTTTCTCGGCCCTGGGCCTGGCCTTGCTGTCCGGCACCTCACCGAGCAGCACCGGCCCGCTGGCGGTGGTGATCACCAGCATCGCGGTGACCTGGAACTTCATCTACACCAGCCTGTTCGAACGCTGGGAAAGCCGCCAGGTCTCACGGACCCGCACGGTCAAGCGGCGGATCGCCCACGCCGTGGGTTTCCAGCTGACGCTGATCCTGTTCCTGATTCCGTTGATCGCCTGGTGGATGCATATCAGCCTGGTCCAGGCCTTCCTGCTGGACCTGGCGCTGATCCTGTTCATCCCCTGCTACACCTTCGTCTTCAACTGGCTGTTCGACCGGGTCTTCGGCCTGCCGACGTCGGCCCTGCCGGATCCGGCCTGAGGCCAAGGCGCAAATCGATATCGCCGAAGGCCGACACCGCTGTTAGATTTCCAGGGCCCTTCATCCGCCAAGGAAAGCCTACATGGGAACCCTGAGAATTCTCGGTAAAGCCTCGTCGATCAACGTCAGAAAAGTGCTGTGGACCTGCGAGGAACTGGGCCTGCCCTACGAACGCGAGGATTGGGGCAGCGGCTTCCAGTCGACCCACACAGCGGAGTTTCTCAAGCTCAACCCCAACGCCCAGGTGCCGGTGCTGATCGATGATGCTGGCGCGCTCTGGGAATCCAACAGCATCTGCCGGTACCTGACCAGCAAGGTCGCCGGGCAACGGCTGCTGCCCGGCGAGCCTCGGGCCCGGGCGCTGGTGGAGCAATGGATGGACTGGCAGGCCACGGAACTCAACCCCGCGTGGAGCTACGCCTTCGTTGCCCTGGTCCGGCAGAACCCGGACTTCCAGGACCCGCAGCGGATCGCCGCCGGCATTCGCGGCTGGAACGACAAGATGGCCCTGCTCGAACAGCAACTGGCGAGCACCGGCGCCTATGTGCTCGGCACGCAGTTCAGCCTGGCCGATATCGTCCTCGGGCTGTCGGTGCATCGCTGGAGCATGGCGCCCATCGAGCATCCGGACTTCCCCGCCGTCACCGCCTACTACCAACGCCTCAGCGAGCGTCCGGCCTTCCTGCTGCATGGACGCAACGGCATTCCCTGAATCGTCTCTTGCTTCTGTAGGAGCGAGGCTTGCCCGCGATGGCGTCCGTAATCCCAACACCGTTTNCGGTGCCTGTCATGGCCCTATCGCGGGCAAGCCTCGCTCCTACGGAAGATGGGTGTCCAGCGTTGACCGGTCGCCGCTGGCCGCATGCGGCAAAGCTTGTCCGCCACCGGTCGCCCGCCTTGCCGGGCGAGCAGCGCCAAAACCCCATTACAGGGGGCTGCGGGGCGGCGGCATGCAAATTGCTGCGCAGCCTGCGATAGCCCTTACACACAGGTACCCAATCATGTTGGTCAGTGCCCAGAAAACCTCGGCGATCCAGCCCACCCAGCGGTCCGACATGGACCCGACCACCGCGGCCGCCAGCGCGCTGTACAGCGGTTTGATGCAGAACGTGCAGAACGCGGCAAACAACCAGATATCCCAGGCCGTGCAGCAGGCCAGCAACACAGTCAGCGACAATGTCGCGGCGGCTTTCGCCAAGACCCGCGTGCTGCTCCAGGCCACCCCGCCGACCGCCAGCACCGCGCAGGCCAACAGCGCCACCCAGAGTTCGGCCCTGGACGAGTTCAAGGACTACATGAGCAAGTCCCCTGAGCAGCGCATGCGCGACCGCATCCTCGAAGAGATGGGCATTACCGAGGAAGACCTGAAAAACATGCCGCCAGCGAAACAGCAGGCGGTGGCTCAGGAAATTGCCCAGCGGGTCCAGGACAAGCTGAAGCTGGCGCAAGTCGAGAAGGACGCCAGCGGCGTCGATAAGCAAGTCACCGACAAGTTCCTCGCGGCGCTTTAAAGCAGCCAGTCGAAACAGGGTTCCCACGGGAACCCTTTTTCATGGGGCGCCTTGAGCGGCTGCGCTCAGCCCTGGGCCAGCATATCGAGCAAGGCCCGCAGCGCCGGCGACGGCTCGCTGCCCTCGGCCAGCACCAGGGCAAAGGTGCGCGGGATCGGCACGTCCAACGGCAGCACGCACAACCCATGGCGTTGCTCCGGCAAGGTCATCTGCGGCACCAGGGTCAGCCCCACCTGCTCGCGGACCAGGGTGAAGGCGCTGCTCCACTCCCGCACCTCGACCCGCACATCCTCCAGCTCCAGGCCGGCATCCGCCGCCAGGCTGCGAGCATTCACCGAGCAGCCGCCGGTGGCCAGCACGAAGGGTTGGCTCACCAGTTCCTGCAAGGTCACGCCCTGCTCCTGACCGCGGCGCGCCAGGGCATGCCCAGCCGGCAGCACCGCCACCCAGGCATCGCGTCCCAGCAGGCCGACGCTGCGCTCGGGCGCAGGATTGAGCAGCACCCCGACATCGATCAATCGCGCTTCGAGCAAGGCCTCGACCTCGTCGTCGCTGACCTCCAGCGCCACCACCTGGATCCCCGGATACAGCTGCTTGAAGCGCCGTAGCAGCGGCGGCAGGAAAGTCGCCAGCACCATGGGGAAACTCGCCAGGCGAATGGTGCCGCGCTGAATGTCCCGGCAGGCGTCCGCGGTGTCGCGGATGTTCTGCAACGCCGCGAGCATCAGCCGCGCCTGTTCGACCACCTGTTCGCCGACGGCAGTGGGCAGGGTCTGGCGGTTCTCCCGGGTGAACAGCTGCACGCCCAGGCTGTCTTCGAGCAGCGCCAGGGCCTGGCTGGCGCCGGACTGGGTCATGCCGACCCGCTCGGCGGCGCGGGTGATGTTGCCGGTATCCGCCACGGCCACCAGCATGCGCCAGTGCATCAGGTTCATCATGGCAGTAGCTGTCCTTATGGGAGTTTTCTGGAAGATTAATTTTACTGATAGCAAGGCGGACTATGACACTGATCGCCCCCCTCTGGAGAGCCCTCGATGAACCTGTATTTCTCGCCCAACGCCTGCTCGCTGGCCCCGCATATCGTACTGCGCGAACTGGCCCTGCCGTTCAACCTGGTCCGGGTCGACAACCGCAACAAGACCACGGCCGACGGCGCCGACTTCCTGGCGATCAATCCCAAGGGGTATGTGGCGGCGCTGGAGCTGGAGGACGGCCAGGTGCTGACCGAAGGGCCGGCGATCCTGCAATACCTGGCCGACCTCAAGCCGCACGCGGGCCTGGCGCCGGCCAACGGCAGCTGGCAGCGAGTGCGGCTGCAGGAGATGCTCAACTTCGTCTCCAGCGAGATCCATGGCGGTCTCGGCTGGCTGTTCAACAGCGAGTTTCCCGAAGCGACCCAGGCGCTGATCCGGCAGAAACTGTTCAAGCGCCTGGCGCTGCTGGACCGCACCCTGGAGCAGCAGAACTACCTGCTGGGCGAAGCCTTCGGCGTCGCCGACGCCTACCTGTTCACCGTGCTGCGCTGGACCGCCGGCTTTGCCATCGACCTGGAACAATGGCCGGCGCTGGCACGCTTCCAGGCCCGCATCGCCCAGCGCGAAGCGGTGCAAGCGGCACTCACGGCCGAGACAGCCCTGTAGGAGCGAGGTAGCCCAAGATCGCGATCGCCCTGATAAACCCCGTCGCCTGCATCGCCAGCAAGCTTGGCTCCTACAGAAGAGCCCCCACCACGCCTCTGTAGGAGCGAGGCTTGCCCGCGATGGCGATCGCCCTGACACACCGCGCCGCTCGCATCGCCAGCAAGCTTGGCTCCTACAGAAGCAAAAGCCCCCACCACGCCTCTGTAGGAGCGAGGCTTGCCCGCGATAGCGATCGCCCTGACACACCGCGCCGCCCGCATCGCCAGCAAGCTTGGCTCCTACAGAAGCAGAAGCCCGTTCAACCCAACCCTCCGCGCTCGATAAACCCGGTCAACGCCAACACATCCACCGAACCCGGCCGATCCTGATCGAGAAAGGCCACCTGGCTGCGTACCGCGCGGTGGATGCGGGCGCTGCCGACGCCCAGTTGCAAGGGCCCGCGCAGGTCGATGGCCTGGGCCGCGACTATCAGTTCGATGCTCGCCAGCCAGGCCAGGCGCTGGGTCAGTTGCCGGTTTTTCTCGATCACCGCCAAAGCCTGGCCGGCGTAGTCTTCGACCCGATCGGCCACCGGCACGCAGACCGCCGGCAGCGGATTGGCCAGATGGCCGATCTCCGCCAGCAGCGCCGCGGCACTGCGTTGCAAGGCGGCCATGCCGACATGCCCGGGTCGCTCGATAAGAAAGCGCGGCAGCTCGCTGGACGCCGGCGACAGCAGCTTGGCGATGCGCTCGGCGGAACAGGCGGCGACCCGGCTCAAAGCCAGCCCCAGGCCCTCCCCCGCCAGCGCCAGGTGGGTGCTGTCGAAATTGGCGGTGGCCAGGACCTGGCGCTGCTCGTCGATCAATGCCGGGTTGTCGGCGCCGCTGGCCAGTTCCACCTGCAGATGCTCGCGCAGTTGCGCCCAGGCCTGTCGCGCCGCGCCCTGCACCACGCCGGCACAACGAAAGCTCAAGGGATCCTGCAAGCGCCGGGCGCTGTCGGGCTGGCGTAGCTGGCTGCCCTCCAGCAAGTCCAGCAGCGCCGCCGACTGCTCGGCCTGGCCCGCCGCCGGACGCAGGCGTGAAGCCCAGGGCTGGAACGGGCTGAGGTTGGCCCGATAGCCTTCACAGGACAGCGCCAGCGCCGCCAGCAGGCTGTCCAGGGCCTGGTCGGCCTCGGCCAGCAACAGGGCGCCCAAACCAATGCTCGCGGCATTCGCCGAGACCAGCGCCAGGCCGTCCTTGTCCACCAGCCGCGCCGGTTGCAGGCCACTGCGCTGCAAGGCTTCCCGCGCCGGCAGCCGCTCGCCGCGCCAATGCACCCAGCCCTCGCCGATCAGCGCCAGGCTCAGGTGCGCCAAGGGCGCCAGATCGCTTTCCCCCAGGGAGCCAAGCAAGGGCACCTCGGGTTCGATCCCGGCGTTGAGCAAGGCCAGCAAACTGTCGGCGCTGGCCTGGGAGATCCCCGAGCGGCCCTGGGCCAGCCCGGCCAGGCGCGCGGCAATTATCGCCCGCAGTTCAGGCCGGGTGGCCAGGCGCCCGATGCCCACGGCGCGGCCCAGGGGGATCCGCCGTTGCAGGTCGTGGTCCGGCTGGGTCAGGGTCAGATCCACCGCCGCGCCGAGGCCGGTGGTCACGCCGTAGATGGCGTCGCCCGCGGCCATCCGTTCCCGCAACAACCCATGGCCGGCGGCGATCCGTTGCCGGGCGTCCGGGGTGAGTTGCAGCGCCGCATCTTCGCGGGCAATGCGCAGCAGGTCGGCCAGCGCCAGGCCCTGCGGGCCCAGATCGATCATGCGAAACGCAGCCGCTGGCCGATGCCCAGGCGCCGGGCCTTTTGCAGCAGGGCATGGCCCAGGGCGATATCACTGAGGCTCAGGCCGCGGTGCCAGAACAGGATGGTTTCCTCGGGGTGCTGTCGACCGCTGCGCTGGCCCGCGACTATCTGCCCGAGCTCGGCATGCAGGGTCTGCTCACTGAGTTTTCCGGCCTCGACGTGGGCCCGCAGCGCACCGAACATCCCGCCCTTGCACTGGCCCCAATCGTCCACCACCAGCTTGTCCATGATGTCGGTCAGCGACAGCTCCACCGCGCTCATGGTGCCGTAGGGCACGACAAAGGCACCGGGCTTGATCCATTCGGTGCGCAGCAGCGGTTCGGGCTGATTCAACCGCGACGCCTCGACCACAATGTCCGCGCCGCGCACCGCGCGCTCCCAGTCGTGGGTGACGATCACCGGCTTGCCCAGGTCGCGGCGCAGGCGTTCGGCAAAGGCCTCGCGGCTGTCTTCGCGACGCGAGTGCACGCGGATTTCCTCGAAGTCGAACAGGTGGTCCAGCAGCCGCACGTTCCAGTACGCCGTGCCGCGAGCGCCGATATGGGCCAGCACCCTGCTGTCCGGGCGGGCCAGGTACTTGGCGCCGATGGCGGTGATCGCGCCGGTGCGCATATCGGTGATCGCCGAGGCGTCGAGGATCGCCTGGGGCACGCCGGTGGCCGGGTCCAGCAGGTTGAGGATCGCCAGTTCCGACGGCAGGCCCTGGCGGTAGTTGTCGACGAAGTCGCCCACCACCTTGACCCCGGCGTGGCCGATGTCGCCACCGAGCACCCCGCGCAGCACATTGAAATGGCCGTTGATGCCGCCCCCGGGAATCAGGTGGGTGCGCGGCTCGATCACCGCTTCACCACGGCCCTGGAGCGCCAGGCTGGCTTCGATGGCGGCGAGGATTTCGTCGTTGCTCAGGGCCAGCTCGGCGATGTCCAGGCCGTTGAGAAAATCGATATAGATGGGTTGCATGGGGCTCACTCGCTCTTGAACACGACTTGTTCGATCCGCACCGCCTTGGGGATCAGGTGGTTGGCGAGGAACAGGTCGGCGGTGCGTTGCTGGCTGGCCACGACCCGGGCATCGATGCCCTGCAAGGGCGAGCGCGAACGATGGCTGAAGTAGCTTTCCACCACCGGCCGTTGCAGACCGAGGACGCGCGTCATGCTGTCGATGCTGGCGTCGCGCTGGTCGAAGGACAGCTGCTGGGCCGCGCCGAAGGCCTTGAGAATGGGCGCCACGGCAGCGCCGTGCTGACGCACGAAAGCACCGCTGGCGATGTAGAAGCTGCCGCCGGAATCCAGGCCCTGGCCGTCGCTGAGCAGGCGTGCGCTGCCGTCGAGCAGGGCCGCCGAATAGTAGGGATCCCAGATCACCCAGGCGTCCAGCTTGCCCTGCTCGAAGGCCGCGCGGGCGTCGGCCGGCGACAGGTACACCAGATTCACGTCACTGAGCTTCAGGCCGGCGCGCTGCAGGCTCTTGAGGAAGAAATTGTGCGTGCTGGAACCCTTGAGCAGCGCCACCCGCTTGCCCTTGAGATCGGCCAGGCTCTGCGCCTGGCTGTTCTTGGGCAGCAGGATGGCTTCGGTCTTGCCGTCGCTGGGCTCGACGCCGATGTACTGCAGGTCGATCCCCGCGGCCTGGGCGAAGATCGGCGGGATGTCGCCGATATTGCCCACATCCACGCTGCCGCCGTTCAGCGCCTCGATCAGTTGCGGACCGCCGGGGAATTCGATCCATTGCACCTGGGTGCCCGGCAAGGCTTTCTCCAGCAACTGGTGCTCGCGGGCCAGGACCATGCTCACCGAGCTTTTCTGATAGCCGATGCGCAATTGCCCAGGTTCGGCGGCCAGGGCCAGCGCAGCGCAGAGCGATAACAACAAAGTGACGACAAATCCCTTGAACATCGATGACTCCCAAACCAATTGAAAACACTGTCGGCCATGACGGCCTCATCGCCGGCAAGCCTGGCTCCTGCAGCAGCCAGGAACGCCGCAGGCCAATGTAGGAGCGAGGCTTGCCCGCGATAGCGATCCCCCTGACCCACCCCGCCGCCTGCATCGCGCGCAAGCTGCGCTCCTACAGAAGCGCTACTGCGCCAGGCGCAAGTCCGCATCGCCGGCAAGCCTGGCTCCTACAGAAGCCAGAAACGCTGCAGGCCAATGTAGGAGCGAGGCTTGCCCGCGATAGCGATCCCCCTGAC
>NZ_JBQENK010000002.1:391674-513110 GCF_052044735.1 Pseudomonas sp. 22526 | reverse complement strand
GACCTTCGGTCCTATCGCAGCCTCGCAGGCTCGGCAGCGGCTACAGGGGTCGCGGCCATATCGGTGTTTTTTGTAGGAGCGAGCTTGCTCGCGATAAACCCACATGGCCTGCGATGTGTCAGGTAGCGCGCGTTATCGTTCACCTCCATCGCGAGCAAGCTCGCTCCTACAGGGGTTAATACATTCCTGCCGGAGTGAACGGGTGCCGTCAGGTCGCCTGGATGCCGCTTTGGGTTGTGTAAGACGCTGTCTGAAAGTGAGGCACTTCGCTTTCATTTGTAAGGCTTTTCCGAGAAACTCCGGGCCGCTTGCGTCTGGGAATGGCACTGTCTAGCCTCGGGTTCGTCACTGGTTTTTCAGTGATCGGGTTTAGCAGCTCGCTTCCAAGTCACGCAGGTATTGCTGTCAGCTCAACCAGCTTTTTTCGGTTGCTGTCATGGCGGCTGTGCGTGGGGCGCCTTCGGGTGCGCCGGGCGTCTTGGACCGGTCTGCTAACCCGCGTACAGCTGCCACCCTCATTCGTTTAGCAGCGGTAGGTGGTGGCTCCATTCCAAGAGGATCCACCATGAAAAAGCTCGTCCCCGATCCGCCCATGCTTTCGCCCAGTCGCGAACGGATCGTTCAGTTGGAAATCCCCAATCAAACCCTTCGTCAGGCGCTGGAAAGTCGCGTTGAGGGGGAGCCTTTGCATTGTGCTTTGCAGGAAACCGGCAGTGCTTCTTTCGGTTGTCGCGACGGTAACGGTCGGCCGTTGTTTGCGGTGCGTGCCGGGGTCAGTGCCGAGGAGGCGTTGTTGCATGTGTCGTTGTTGCTCAAGTGCGCCGAGGAGACGGCGGATGAGATCACCAGTGCCAGCGGCATCGAGCGTGGCTTGATCTGGTCGATGATCCATTCGGTGGAGATGGCGCGGGCGGTGGTGGATGCGTTGCTGGATGGCGCGGGCCGGCAGGGGGTGTTGCGGGAGGGGTGATTGCGCGGTGGTGATGGGGGCCCACTTCCTTGTGGGCTCCTCGTTTTTCCCGTGGTGGGAAGGCGAGGGTCAGACGCGGAAGTGGCTGACCATCATTTGCAGCTGGTTGCCCAGGCGGGCCAGTTCGACGCTGGAGGCGGCGGTTTCATCGCTGGCGGCGGCGGTCTGTTCCGAGACGTCGCGCACGTTGATGATGCTGCGGCTGATTTCCTCGGCCACGGCGCTCTGTTCTTCGGCAGCGGCGGCGATCTGCTGGTTCATCGACTGGATGTTCGACACCGTGCGGGTGATGTTCTCCAGGGAGGCACCGGCCTTGCGGGTCAGGTCGACGCTGCTGTCGGTCAGGCTGCGGCTGTTGTTCATCACCAGGGCCACTTGCTGGGTGCCGTTCTGCAGGCCGGCCACCAGGCCTTCGATTTCCTCGGTGGATTTCTGCGTGCGTTGCGCCAGGGCACGGACTTCGTCGGCGACCACGGCGAAACCGCGACCGGCTTCACCGGCGCGGGCGGCTTCGATGGCGGCGTTGAGGGCCAGCAGGTTGGTCTGTTCGGCCACGGCCTTGATCACGTCCATGACGCTGCCGATCTTCTGGCTTTCTTGTTGCAGCACGGTCATGGCGTCGGTGGAGCGCACCACTTCGCTGGCCAGGCGTTCGATCTGGGCGATGGCTTCGGCCACCACCTTGTCGCCTTCGCGGGCTTCGCCGTCGGCGGCGGAGGCGGCTTGCGAGGCTTCTTCGGCGTTGCGCGCGACTTCCTGCACGGTGGCGGTCATCTCGTGCATGGCGGTGGCCACCTGGTCGGTCTCGATCTTCTGGCTGTTGACCCCGGCGCTGGTTTCTTCGGTGACGGCCGACAGTTCTTCGGCAGCGCTGGCGATCTGGGTCACGCCGTCGCGGATGCCGCCGATCAGTTCGCGCAGGGTCACGCCCATGCGGCCGATGCCTTGTTGCAGCACGCCGAGCTCGTCGCGGCGGGTGACGCGCACGTCCTGGGTCAGGTCGCCGGAGGCGATGCGCTCGACCACGGTCATGGTTTCACGCAACGGACGGGTGATCTGGCGGGTGATGACCACCGCGGCCAGGATGCCCACCAGCAGCGCCAGCAGGGTGCTGATCATTTGCAGGCTGCGGGCCTGGACGCTTTCTTCGTCGCGGCGGTCGAGCTGGAACTGGTACAGCTCTTCGCTCTGGCTGACGATCAGGGCGCCTTGGTCGGTCATTTCCTTGCGCGCCTGGCCGGCTTCGCCGACGGCGGTCTTGAAGGTCAGCAGGGAGCTGCGGTAGTCGCCCAGGGCGGCTTTCAGCTGGCGCAGGGCATCGCCCTGGGTGCTGCTGAAATGGCTGTCCAGCGGGCCCAGTGCGGCAATCGCGGCGTCCATTTGCGCGACGGCGTTGCGTTCGGCGTCCGGGGTGCTGTTGTAGATGTATTCACGGGCTTCGAAGCGCGCCAGCAGGAATTCTTCGCGGGCCTTGGTGATGGCCTGGAACTGCTCGAAGCGCTGGTCGCTCAGGGGCATCTGCTGCACGTGGGCAGTGATGTTGTTGATCAGGTTGCGCGCCGCTTCGGAGTTGCCGTTCATCACCACGCGGGCGGCATTGGCGTTGCGGTAGGCGTTGCGCATCTTGTTCAGGGACGCCTGGTAGGCGCTGATGGTGGCGCCCTGTTCCTTGAGCAGCTTGACGTTGGCCGGGTTCTTGAAGCTGTTCTGCAGCTTCTGCTGCTGGGTCGAGAAGTCGTCCAGGGTGGTCTGCACATTCTGCGCGGCGGTTTCGTCGCCGTTGGTCAGCATGTATTGCAGGCGGGTCACGCGCAGCTTGGTCAGCCCGGCGTTCAATTGGGTGATGTCGCTCATCCAGTTGCTGCGGTCGATCAGACCGCCCAGGCTGGTCCAGCCCGTGATGGCGAGAATGGTAGTCAGGGCCAGGACCAGGCCGAAGCCCAGGCCTAACTTGAGATTGACGCTGATGTTGCCGAACCAGCTATTCATGCAATTCCTCCAGGAACGTTGTGCTTCTTGATCGTGCATCGCTGGAAGATTGTTGTTATTGGTGGCCAGCAAGGATTTGTTCGCAGGTGTGTATCGGCGGCAAGGGCAATAGCTGAAACGATTTCATCGGATTAGTTTTGTGCACCATTTTGGGGCTTTCCAAGGGCCTGATTTCTCTACGGAAACCGCCTGGCCGATTGAGATTTTTTTCACATCCGTTTCACCCCTGGCCCACGCCAGGCTGCCTAGAGTCCGCCCATCGATCGGGTGCCTCGCGCTCGATTGTCATGGGCGGCGGTTAGCTTGGGCGGCGCTGCTCGATTTTATGTCTGGTGGTCATAGGGGCGGCTCGAACGTGACGTCAGGACTCAGTCTTCCGGTGGCAAAACCTGCGCTTGTCGCGAGCCGTTTTGCCCGTTATCGCAACACCCTGGTGATAAGCCTGGTGGCCTTGCTGGTGCTGCCGATGGTGTTCTTTCTGCTCAAGCCCGCGGCGGTGCCGGACCTGGCCCATGGCAACCTGGCCGGAGCCAAGGCGCTGAGCGCTGGCTGGGCCAAGGGCCAGATGATTGTGCTGATTCGTCACGTCGAGCGTTGCGACCATTCCAGGGCCGCTTGCCTGAACCTGCCCGATGGCATCACCGACCGTGCCCGTGACGTGGCGGTGGGCGTCGGCGCGCAGTTCGAGCACCTGGGGCTGGACAAGGCCGACATCTATCACAGCCCGTTGACTCGCGCGGTGCAGACTTCGGGCTATATGTTCAGCAAGGCCGGCAGTGGCGAAGACTGGCTGATCGACTGCAAACGCAGCATGTTGCGCGATGCCCTGGCGCACAAGGTGGCCGGGCGCAACCTGGTGCTGGTGACCCACAGCGAATGCATGGCCGCGCTGGAGAAGCAGCTGAAGCTACCGTCTTCGACCCTGGGCTACGGCGCCTCGTTGTTCGTCTCCACCGATACCCCAGGCGGGCGTCCGCAGATGCTCGGCTTCATCGAAGCCAGCGACTGGCGCTCCGTTGCCTTCAACCGTCCCTGACCGTCCCTTGCCCGAGACCCTGATTATGCAGGCGCTTTCCCGTTCCCGTGCTGATGCGTGGCGTTTTTATAGATGGAACCTGGGCCTGCCGCTGCTGTGCGCGGCGCTGGTGTTCCTGATGTTCGACATGACCCGGATCGACATCGCCTTCAGCGACCTGTTCTTCGATCCGGTGAGCCAGACCTTCCCGCTGGACCATTCCCATCTGTTCGAGAAGATCACCCACAAATGGGCGCGGATCATTCCCAACTGGACGGGGGAGCTGGCGCTTATCGGGCTGCTGCTGTCATTCGTCTGGCCGCTGTTCAAGGGCGCAAGGTTCGGTCGGGGCAAGGCATTCCTGGAGAAGATCCGGGTAGCGCCGGTGCTGCGTTTTACCGCGCGCCATCGCCGGGACTTTTTGTTCGTGGTGGTGGCCTTCGCCCTGTGCACCGGGGCGATTCACTACCTCAAGGGCCACACCAGCGTGTACTGCCCGGTGGAAACCACCCAGTACGCCGGCAAGATCGAGCACAAGGAATGGTATGAGAACTTCGAGCTGTTGAAGACCGCCGGTGACGGCCGCTGCTGGCCGGGCGGCCATGCCTCGGGTGGTTTCACGATGCTGGCGCTGTACTTCGTGGCCCGGCGTTATCGCTGGCGCCATTCCAAGGCGCTGCTGTACGGCTCGCTGGCGCTGGGTTTCGTCTATGGCACCACCCGGGTGCTGCAGGGCTGGCACTACATGTCCCACACCTTCTGGGCGGGGATCGTGGTGTGGCTGACCTGCCTGCTGGTCGCGCTGCTGTTTTATGGCCGGGAACGCCTGGAACAGCCGGTGCTGGCGCACACCGAACCGGAGCCCGGCCCGTCCGCGGTGCCGATCGCAGCGGCGGACCGATAACCTTGCGTCAGTAGCTGACCCAATCGTCGGTGCGAGGCACCTGGCGGGAGAGGGCCAAGGGGTAGTTTTTGGCGCTTGCCGAGGTTTTTTTGCTGATCAGAACTGGTAGGGTGCGCGCCCCGGAGAAAAGAGTTCCCGGGTTTCTGATCTATGGAGTCATGCATGAAACATTTGAGCAAAATCGCCGCCTCTGCGCTGGTGGTCCTGGCCCTGGCCGGCTGCACCGGCACCGCGATGAAAACTCAGCAACTTGATAGCAGCCAGTACACCGTGGTCGGTCACAGCGAAGCAACGGCTACCGGCATCATGCTGTTCGGGGTCATTCCAATCCGGCAGAACAACCGCTTCGTCCGTGCCCAGACCGCCGCCATCCAGGCCAAGGGCGGTGACGCCATGATCAACACCCAGATCCAGGAAAACTGGTTCTGGGCCTGGGTACTGAGCGGTTACACCACCAAGGTCTCCGGCGATGTGGTCAAGCTGAAAACCGTTCAGTGAGACATGGCGGCGCCGGCGCGCAAGCCTGGCGACGAGATTGAAAAAAGGCACCCATGAGGGTAATGCCGGTCAGTTAAGAAAATTGTAGGAGCGGCCGGTCGACGCTCGATTGCCCGCGATGGGCTTGAGGGCGCTGCGTTTACCCAATAAATACGCGCTACCGTTAACGACCATCGCGAGCAAGCTTCGCTCCTACAGTGGATCTTCTTCGCTTAACTGACTGGCATTACCCATGAGGGTGCCTTTTTTATGTGCGCTCACTGTGCCGGTCATTGGCTGACAAAGTAGTAGGCCTGGCGACTGACCGTGACTTTCTTCAGTACCTTGAGCGGTGGCTTGGGGTCTTCCTGCAGGGCCATGACCGCCACGTGAGTCGGCGAGGCGCTGAGGTATTCCTGCAACTGGGCTTCGGTCTGCACATCCTTGAGCAGGCTCTGGGTGTAGAACACGCTGGCGCCGCCCGTGCGCTCGTTGGCCTGATACAGCGCCACCTGTTGCCCGGCGGCCTGCAGCGTCTGAATTTCGGTGATCAGCGGTACGAAGGACAGCTTGCGATCGGCGCGTGGCGCGGCCCACTGCGCGGCCACCAGGTAACTGCACACCACCAGCGCCAGCACGCCAATGGCCAGGCCCCGCCGCTGGCGCCCCACGGCACTCCAGAATCCCTCACCGGCGGCGCGCAGGCGCAGGCGTTCGTACAGCACTGCCGCGTATTCGGCGGCCAGCACCGCCGCGGCCGGGGTCAGCGACATCAGGTACACGGTGCGCTTGCTCGATGCCAGGCACAGCAGGGTGAACTGGGCCAGCAGCCACAGGCTGAAAAACAGCAGGTAGCGGTTTTTCACCAGGCTTTTGCGAAAGTGCCACAGGCCCAGGTAGACCAGGATGTTCCACGGCAGGAAGGCTTGCGGCAGCTTGGCCAGGTAGTAATAGAAGGGCTCGTAGTGCCCGGCCTCGACAAAGGAACCATCGAAGCGCCCGACGCTGTTGGTCCACAGCACTTCGCCCAGGGCCTGCAGGCCACCGCGCTGGTACAGCAGGTAGAGCCAGATCAGCAGCGGCACCAGACCGAGGACGGTGAGCAGGGCGGGCTTGAGCCAGTGGCCGAGGGTGAAGCGCTTTTCGATCAGGCTGTCGGCCAGCAGGTAGGCGAAGATCACCACGCCGGGCATCGCCAGGCCCAGCACGCCCTTGCTCAGGGTGGCGATGGCGATGCCGAGGGCGAACAGCAGCCAGCTCAGGGGGGCCGGCTGGCGTTCGGCCTGGCGCCGTTGGGTCTGGAAAAACGCCAGCAGCGCCAGGGTCACGCCGAGGCTGAGCAGGGCGTCTTCACCGACCCCGCGCACATTGCCCCAGTAACTGGCCATGGTCGCCAGCATGGCGCCGGCCACCCAGGCCACCACCTTCGGGCGGCCGAAGCGGCGCAGCATGGCGTACAGCAGCATGACGCTGAACAGCCCGGCGAAGGCCGAGGCCAGGCGCACCGCCCACGGCGTGCCACCGAATACGCGGATGGCGCTGGCGTCGAGCCACAGGCTCAGCGGCGGCTTTTCCAGAAAGGGCTGGCCGAACAGGCGGGGTGTTACCCAGTCGTCGTCCAGGTGCATCTGCATGGCGATCCCGGCCACCCGGGCTTCGGTGGAACCTTGCAACTGGTGGTTGCCCAGGGCGAAGAAGAACAGCAGAGCGGCAAGCAGAAGCAACAGCGGTGCGGGTCGCGACATGGGGGAACTGCCGAAGAGGTTGCGCCGGGGAGGATCAGGCGCTCCGAGTATACGGAGGCGATTCTTAACAAATCGTGAACGAGCGAGGGATCGGATTGCAGGACAAGCTCCTGCCTGTTGTCCCAGCTGAATGTGACGCACCACGGGGCGTTGAACGGCCGCAAGCAGGTTGCGGCAATCGTCACTACGCTGGAAGGTGCGCCCGGCGGGCCTTCAGCCCCCTGAAAACGCTCCGGGCGCCTTTCTTCCCTACGGCCGAACAGGTGCCTGAACATGCGCAAACTATGGCGAAAGTATCTGGATCTGCTGGACGGCGACCTGAATACGCGGGTCTTCGACAACTTCAAGAACCTGCTGGTCTGCGCCTTGCTGTTCGCCGCCGGGACCAATGCGCTGCACAGCGAGCAACATGTGTTCATGGGCCTGTTCGGCTCCCGCCTGACCGGCTGGGGGCTGATCGCGGTGTCGGCGCTGCTGATGCTGCTCAATGTCAGCGACGGTCTGCGCCGGCTGGCCAAGCTGCCTTACCACCGGGTGCTGCAGGTCGCGCTGTTCCTGCTGTACCTGATCCTGGCGGTGCGGCTGGTGGAGATCGTCTGGAACTTCCGGGCCGAGTAGCCGAAGGCTTTCAGGCGGAGACATTGGCCCCTGTGGCGGCGAACACACAAATGCCCTACAAAAAAACACCTGTCGGCGGCCGCACAAATCCCCTATACAGATAGCGGCCCGCAACTGCCCATGGCGCCAGCGGGCGCCCGTACCACCCACCACTCAGGAGATGGACATGTTCAGGTTCCTTACGGTCACTGAATTAGAGCAAACCCCTCGGCATCGTCATGGCGGCTCCGTCAGCGGAGCCATTGCTGCCTGGGAGCTGAAAAATCTGGCTCTCAATACCAAGGGGTTTGTCATATGTCCAAAGAATTACTCGGAGTTTCTGCTGTAGGGCTGATGGTGCTGGGCGAGTTTTGCGCGATCTACAGCGAAGTGGTCGCCGCCCGCCTGGCGCATACGGGCAACACGTCATGGCCGGACCTGGCGTTGCCCGTGCTGATCATGTGTTTCGCCGGTATCTGCCTGATCGGCGCCTATTGGCTGGGGTACCTGGCGGTGGGCGATATCTGGATGATCACGGTGGTGTCGGTGACCTCGCTGTTGCTGCTCGAACCGCTGGTGATCTGGTCGGTGTTCCGTGAGTTGCCGGGACGCGGCACCTTGATCGGCTGTTGCCTGGGCGCGCTGGGCATGCTCTCGGCGGTCTTTCTGTAACTCGCGCAATGACTCGAATGCGGCCTGGCGGTGATCCCGCCGGGCCGTTTTTTTGTCTGCTGTTTGGCGGTTCGGCGAGGGCTAGGTGGCCGCTTCGCTTTGTGCATCGAAGGCCGCCATGGCCATGGGAATCATCGCCAGCAGTCGCGACTTGCCGATGCCGTCCCGGGCCTGCACCGACAGCCCATGCAGCACCGTGGCATAGCAGTCCCCGAGGGACATCACGTCGGTGCGCTTGGGCAGCTCGCCGGAGCGCACGGCCTGCTCCAGGCGCTCGATGATGGAGCGGGTTCTGTCGCGGCGGTGTTCGGCCAGCCATTCCCTGATGCCGTCGTTGTCCGCCGAGCAATTGGTGGCGGCGGACACCACCATGCAGCCCTGGGGACGGTCGGGCTGGGTATAGAGCTCGACGGCTTCCCTGAGCATGCGCTCGATGGCATTGCGGGCACTGATGTCGTCGCCCAGGGCGGCGTCGGCAAAGGCGCCGTCGCCCGACTCGTAGGCTTCGATGGCTTCGCGAAACAGCGCTTCCTTGGAACCGAAGGCCGCATAGATGCGCGCCGAGGCAATGCCCAGCGCGTCCACCAGATCGGACATGGACGTGGCCTCGAAGCCGCGCTGCCAGAACACATCGCGCGCCTTGTACAGGGCCTGCTTTCGGTCGAATTCGCGGGGTCTGCCAGCCATGTCCAGTTCTCGATGCAAAGGGAGTGCTGCCAATTATTGGTCGATCGACAAAAAAATCAAGCCGTCGTATTGACGGCGTGTCGAGGCTCGCCCTATTTTTTGTTGATCGACAAATAATAGGAGGTTGACGATGAAAACCCTCAAGGGACCGAGCCTGCACCTGGCTCAATTCAGTGATGCGGCAGCGCCATTCAACAGCCTGCCGGCGATTGCCACCTGGGCGGCGGGGCTGGGGTTCAAGGCGCTGCAGGTACCGGCCTGGGATGAGCGGCTGTTCGATGTGCGCCTGGCGGCCAGCAGCCAGGATTATTGCGATGAAGTCAGCGGCACCCTGGCCGAACATGGCCTGGTGATCAGCGAATTGACCACCCACCTGTTCGGCCAGTTGGTGGCCGTGCATCCCGCCTACGACGCCTTGTGTGACGGCTTCGCCCCACCGGCCCTGCGGGGCGACAGTGGCGCCAAGACCCAGTGGGCCCTCGAACAGCTGAAGCTGTCCGCCAAGGCGTCGCGCCGGCTGGGCCTCAGCGACATGGGGACCTTTTCCGGCTCGTTCGCCTGGCCCTATTTCTTTCCCTTTCCACAGCGCCCGGAAGGCCTGGTCGATTCGGCGTTCAATGAGCTGGCCAAGCGCTGGCTGCCGATTCTCGACGCCTGCGACGAGCAGGGGGTGAACCTGTGCTACGAGATCCACCCGGGCGAGGATTTGCATGACGGTGTGACCTTCGAGATGTTCCTGGAGCGGGTCGGCAACCATCCGCGCTGCAAGATGCTCTTCGACCCCAGCCATTTTGTCCTGCAGCAGCTCAATTACCTGGACTACCTGGATATCTACCACGAGTTCATTCGCATGTTTCATGTGAAGGACGCCGAGTTCAATCCCACCGGCCGCCAGGGCATTTACGGCGGTTATCAGCCCTGGGCCGACCGGGCCGGGCGGTTCCGTTCGCTGGGCGACGGGCAGGTGGATTTCAAGGGGATCTTTTCCAAGCTGGCGCTCTATGACTATGCCGGCTGGGCGACCCTGGAGTGGGAGTGCTGCCTGAAAGACCAGGAGCAGGGCGCGCGCGAGGGCGTGGCCTTTATCAACCAGCACATCATCCAGGTGACGGACAAAGTCTTCGACGATTTCGCCGGCGCCCCGGTGGAGCAGGCGCAGATCAACCGACTGCTGGGCATTGCCCAGCCCTCACATCAAGGACGCTGACCATGGATCTTTTCGAGCAGCAGGCGTTTGCCGGGCGTGACTACCGCCACGGCTACGTACAGGTGGACGGTGGGCGCATTCACTATGTCAGTGAGGGCCAGGGCCGGCCTGTGCTGTTGATCCCCGGGTGGCCGCAGACCTGGTTCACCTGGCGCCATGTCATGCAGGCGCTGGCCGGGCAGGGTTACCGGGCGATCGCGGTCGACCTGCCCGGCATGGGCCTGTCCGACCGCCCCGAGCAGGGCTACGACACCGGCACCACGGCGTCGCGCCTGCATGCCCTGATGCTGGAGCTGGGGTACGGCCAGTACTCGGTGGTGGGGCATGACGTCGGCATGTGGGTGGCTTACGCCCTGGCCAGCGACTACCCGCAGGCGGTAGAGAAACTGGCCCTGACGGAGGCGGTGATTCCCGGCCTGGCGGAGGCGCCGGCGATCTTCGCGCCGCCAGGGCAGAACATCTTTCTCTGGCACTTCATGTTCAACCAGTTGCAGGACCTGCCGGAGATGCTGATCGCCGGGCGGGAGGCGCAATACCTGGCCTACATGTTCGAAAAATGGTCGGTGCATCAGCAGCGGGTGGCGGTCGAGACTTATGTCAAAGCCTACTCGGTACCCGGCGGGCTGCGGGGCGGGTTTGCTTATTATCGGGCCATCCCCGAGAGCATCCGGCAGAACCGTGAGCGCGCCAGCCGTGCGTTGGAAATGCCGGTCCTGGCCATTGGCGCCGAACATGCCACCGGCGATGCGCCGCTGCTGACGATGCAGGGCAACGCGCTGAATCTTCAGGGGGCGATAGTGCCGGGGTGTGGTCACTTCATTACCGAGGAGGCGCCCGAGGCCTTTATTGCTCATCTGCTGCCGTTTCTTCGGCAGGAGGGTTGAGCACGGCAAACTGAGCGATCAGGGGGCGTGAGGCGCCAGCCTGTCTTCACGGGTGGGGGCTGATGGAAGGGCAGGTGCCTGGGCCTAGTGCCGATGAGTTAAGTGAACACAGCCCCTTGTAGGAGCGAGCTTGCTCGCGATGGATCTAAGAACGCCGCATTCGCCCAGCAAACGCTGCGTTATCGTTGACGTTCATCGCGAGCAAGCTCGCTCCTACAAAACCTCTTTAGCTGATCGGCATTGGGTGTTTGGGCCGGCATTTTTTGCAGGCTGTTCAGGGATGGTTCAGGGCTTGGCGCTGCAACATGGCAGCCGGCATGCCCAAGCCTTCGGGCAACGCACCCTCTGACGGATCAACCATGGACCACCACCGCATTCGCATCGAGATGTTGGGCGTCTTTCTGCTCGCTTTGTTCCTGTTCACTTTCGGCATCTGGGACCAGCCAGCGCAAGGCTTCGACGGGCGCTGGTGGTTGTTCCTGCAGGAGATGTTCCGCCACGGCGCAAGCCTGTTTCCCACCACCTACGGCGAGCCTTACCCGGACTATCCGGGCACCGCCACTTTGTTCAGCTATGGCTTTGCCCGGCTGTTCGGCGCACCCAACCAATTGGCCAATATCCTGCCCACGGCGCTGGCCTCGGCCGGGGTGCTGGCGCTGCTGTACCGCCTGCTGGCGCCGCTCGACCGCAGCTGGGCACTGCTGGCGGTGCTGCTCACGGCGCTGACCACCCAGTTGCTGGAGAAGTCGCGCTCGGTGTGCCTGGACCAGATGGTCTCGCTGCTGTGCCTGGGCTGTTTTTACCTGCTGCACAGCGGCGAGCAGATGGGCTCTAAATGGCGGCAGTACGCGATTTTCCCGTTGTTCGTTATTGCCTTCGCCATCCGTGGCCCCCTGGGGCTGATAGAGGTCTGTGGCGTGGCCTGCACCTACTGGGCGCTAGGGCGTTGCCGGTCCCGGGACGACGCCTGGCGGCTGGCGAGGAAGGTGATCGTCCATGGCCTGATCGGCCTGCTCCTGCTGGCCGCCTGCTGGTGGTCGCTGATGCAACTGGCGCAGTTCAGCGGCGGCGAGGCTTTCGCCCGGCAGGTCTACCAGATGCAGGTGAGCGGGCGTCTGGATGAAAGCGGCGAGCCGTTCTACTTCTACTTCCAGCTCAGCCTCTACCGTTACTTCCCCGTGGTGCCGCTGGCGCTGGCGACCCTGTTCGTCCTGCGCCGGCAATGGTCCGCGCGGCACACGGACGATCAGGTGCAGCTGCTGGTGCGCCTGGGTGCCTGCGGGCTGATGATCCTGCTTGGCCTGTCGGTGCCGCACTTCAAGCGTGCCTATTACATTCTGCCCATGGTGCCGATGTTCGCGGCGGTGGCGGCTTACGGCCTGCTCAAGCCGCAGCGTTGGCTGGTTGGGGCGCGGCGGCTTTATCTCGGCCTGGTCGCGCTGTTGCCGGGGTTGTGTGTCGTGGTGCTGCTGGTCTGTCGGCACAGCTGGCAGAAGCACGGTTATTGGCCGGCGCTGTCATTGCCGCTGACGATTGCGGTCTTTATCGGTTTGCAGGGGCTGGCGCTGTACTGCTGGCGAACTACTCGCAACGCACCGGCGCGACGCCTGGTGTTGCTCAGCCTGCTGGCCCTGGCGGCGCAGTGGTGGCTGCTGGTGAAGGTGATCGAGCCGGCCAAGGATCTGCAATTCGACACCCGGGGTTTTGTCGGGCAGGTGGAGCAACTGCGTGGGGAGGACCGTGGAACCCTGGTGTTTCTCAACCTGGGCAAAGACACCTGGGCGGTGCGCTACATGATGAACCTGGACCACGACGAGCAACCGCGGTTTATCAGCAAGGACGATCTGTCGCCGCTGGCCTCCTTGCCGCGTCCGGCCTGGGTGATCCTGGCGCGCAAGGATCGGGCGTTATTGGCGGGGACGGCGTTGGAGCAGGCGACCCCGATCTTCGAGGGGCGCTTGAATGGCAATCCCTGTCTGGTGTTCGAATTGAAGTGAAGACCAGGCAGCCCCAGGGCGGGGCTGCCTGAGGGGGCGGATCATTTATCCGACTTGATGCTGGTCCAGACCCGGGTCCGCACACGCTCCAGCTTTTGCGGCAGCGGTTGCACCACATAGAGCTTCTTCAGGGCTTCGGGGGTTGGCGTCAGGTCGGTATTGCCGGTGATCTCCTTGTTGATCAACGGAATTGAGTCCTTGTTGGCATTGGGGTAGCCGAGGAAGTCACTGATGGGCGCTATGACTTTCGGGTCCAGCAGGGTGTTGAGGAACTCATGGGCCTCGGCGACATTCTTCGCGCTCTTGGGAATGGCGAAGGTGTCGAACCAGATCGGCGCACCTTCCTTGGGCAGGCGCCAGTCCACCACCACGCCGTTGCCAGCCTCTTTGGCGCGGTTGCCGAACTGGTAGAAGCTGCCGGAGTAACCGATGGCCACGCAGATGTCGCCGTTGGCGATATCGGTCATGTACTTGGCCGAGTTGAAGTAGGTGACGTAGGGGCGGATTTTCAGCATCAGCTCCTTGGCCTTTTCATAGTCCTGCGGGTTCTGGCTGTTGGGGTCCAGCCCCAGGTAATGCAGGGCCAGCGGCAGGATTTCCGAGGGCGAGTCGAGCATGGCCACGCCGCAGGACTTGAGCTTCTCCATGTTCTCGGGCTTGAACACTAGGTCCCAGCTGTCCACCGGCGCGTTGTCGCCCAGCGCCGCCTTGACCTTGGCCGGGTTGAAGCCGATCAGCACCGTGCCGTACATGTAGGGCACGCCGTACTGGTTGCCCGGGTCGTTGCTGTCCAGCAGCTTGAGCAACTCGGGGTCCTGGTGCTTCCAGTTGGGCAGCTTGGACTTGTCGAGCTTCTGGAACACCCCGGCCTTGATCTGGGTGTCGAGGAACTGGTTCGACGGCACCACCAGGTCATAGCCCGAGTTGCCGGTCAGCAGCTTGGCTTCGAGGGATTCGTTGGTGTCGAAGGTGTCCCAGGTGACCTTGATCCCGCTGTTCTTGGCGAAGTCCTTGGGCACCGACGGCAGGATGTAGTCGGCCCAGTTGTACACCCGCAGCTCGCGCGGCTCGGCCTGCGCCGCGGCGGCCAGCAGCGACAGCCCACAAATGGTGGCACTCAGTATGGTTTTCATAGTGGCCATGAATTTTTTCCCCAGCGTGGCGATGGTTTTTATGTTCTGTACGCGGCAGGCGGTCCTTTAAAAGGGCAAAGGACAAAGAGGGTCAAGGTTCACAAGGGCGGTTCTGGTGACAGCCTGGGTCACTGAGTCAGCGGTCCGGGTTCGATTCTTGCCGACGGCCCCTGGGATTCACAGCACGGGGTTGGCCAAAAGGGGATCGTAATGGCCATTGATCGTGTCCGGGGCGGGTATCGATGTTTATCGGGTCAGGCAATGAAGCCGGGTAGCTGCGGTACCCGTTCGGCCAGGTATTCCATGAGCAAACGCACGCGCAGGGGGCGGTAGCGGCGCTCGGGGTAGATCAGGAAAGCCTCGTTCGCCGGACCGCTCCAGTCGGGCAGGACCCGCACCAGCTGCCCGCTGTCCAGCAGGTCGCTGACCAGCCAGGCCGGGGTGATGCACAGCCCGGCGCCTTGCAGCACGCCGTCGCGAATGGTCAATGAGCTGTTGCTCCGGTAGCGCCCTTGTGCGGTGACGTTGACCTTTTCGCCGCTCGGGCCGCTCAGCTCCAGCTTGTCGCCCGAACTCAACCAGGCGAAGCGCAGGAAGTTGTGTTCGCTCAGGTCGGCCGGGCTGTTCAAGGGCGCATGCTGGCGCAGGTACTCCGGTGCCGCCACCAGGTAGCGCGGCGAAGTGGCGATGCGCCGGGCGATCGCGTTGGGCGGCAAGTCACCGCCGAGGCGCAGGGCCAGGTCGACGTTTTCCTCGGTGAGGTCGACGAAGCGATCGTTGAGGACCAGCTCCACCTCGATGTCCGGGTACTGCGCCATAAACGCCAGCAGCAACGCATTCAGGTGCAACACCCCCAGGCTCACAGGCACATTGATCCGCAGCACGCCCTCGGGGCGCTCGGTCAGGCCGCGTACTTCGGCCACCGCTTCGCTATATTCCTCCAGCACGGCTTTCGCCCGCTCGTAGAAACGCTTGCCTTGTTCGGTGGGGGTCAGCCCACTGGTGCCGCGGGTGAGCAGGCGGGTACCCAACTGCTGTTCCAGGGCCGCCACCAGCTTACTGACGGTGGGTTGCGTGCTGCCCAGCTCCCGGGCGGCCGATGACAGGCTGCCCAGCTCGACAGCGCGGACGAAGCAGTGCATCGCTTTGAGGCTGTCCATGGGTATTCGATATCAGAATGGGCTGTATAAGGTTATGCCTTCTATCACGGTTATTTCGAATGGAGCAATCTGGCTCGCCTCAGCCTTACTGCCTCAAGGAGCTACCCGGATGAAAGCCCTGCACACGCGATTTTCCCTGCCGTTGATCGTCACGGCCCTGCTGGCCGGAGGTCCTGCCCTGGCTCAGGACAACTGGCTCACCACGTGGATGGCCAGCCCGCAACCGACCTGGGGCAACGAGTTGCCGCTGCCCACGCGGATTCCCGAGGCCCTGGCCGACAGCACTATTCACCAGAAGCTGCGTGTCAGTGTCGGTGGTAGCCAGGTACGGGTGGTGGTTTCCAACGAATACGGCAAGCAGCCTCTGCTGATTGGCGCGGCGCGGGTCGCTGGGCAGGTCCTGAAATTCGGCGGCGAGGAGCAGGTCAGCCTCGCGCCGGGCGAAACCCGGACCAGTGATCCTGTGGCGCTGGCGGTGCCGGACCTCGGTGAACTGGTGGTCTCGCTGTACCTGCCGCAGCGCACGCCCTTGACCACCTTCCATTGGGACGGCAAGCAGACCGCCTTTATCGCCCCGGGCAACCAGGTCGATGCGTCGCGGCTGGAGGGTAGCGAGCAGGTGGAGGCGCGGCTGTTCCTCAGTGACATCCTAGTGGACGCCCCAGTCGAAGCTCGTGCCTTGGTGGTACTCGGCGACTCCATTACCGACGGCAACGGCTCGACCCTGGACAGCAACCGACGCTGGCCCGACTTCCTCGCCCAGCGCCTGGCCAGCGAGAACGTCGCCGTGCTCAACGGCGGCATATCCGGCGCGCGCCTGCTCGAAGACGGCATGGGCGCCAGCGCGCTGGCACGTTTCGAGCGCGACGTGCTGAGCAAACCCGGAGTGAAAAGCGTAGTGCTGCTGCTGGGCATCAACGACATCAGTTGGCCCGGCACCGCCTTCGCGCCGAACGCACCCTTGCCGTCGCTGGACAAGCTGATCGCTGGCTACCGGCAACTGATCGACCAGGCACATCGCCACAACCTCCGCATCATCGGCACCACGCTGCTGCCCTTCGAAGGCGCCCTGCAGGGCAGCATCATCGAGCACTATCACAGCGCCCCGAAGGAACAACTGCGCCAGGCGCTCAACCAGTGGATACGCACCAGCCAGGCATCCGATGCGGTGATCGACTTCGACCAGATGACCCGCGATCCGCAGCATTCAACCCGGTTGTTGCCAAAGATCGATTCGGGCGATCACCTGCATCCGGGGGATGCGGGGAATAAGGCGATGGCGGAGGGGGTGAGGTTGGAGGGGCTTTTTTGAGTGTTTAGTAGATGTGTTAAGGAACAGCGCGACAGGTCATGCTGCCGCGCCGTGCTTTTGCGGGCGTTCTACTTCAGCGTTGGCGTGTGGCGATTGCCATCGAGCAAGGCATCCACCACGGCCCGCGCCATCTCCACCGAGTGCACCATGGACCAGATCAAACCGCGCTCGATGCCACTGCCGCGCTCGGTGATTTCATCGGAAACTTCTTCGGCGCTTTTCAGCAGCAGGGAGACATGGAGCAGGGCTTCTTCAGCGTTGATGCCTTCCCGAACTGAGAACAAAGAATCGCGGCTCACCGGGATACTGACGGTTTTTTTGAGCGACTGAATCAGAGACGCATCAGCAGGCTGAAGTGACAGCTTCTGCCGGATCTGCTGATTGGCCAGATCGTGTTCGAGGTTTCTGACACGGTGGGTAGCAGTGCGGGGCGGATCGGGGACGAGCTTTTTCATGGTGTAACTCCTAATCGATGGTAGGAGCCTTCACCGTCGCTGCTAAACGATAGGGTGGCGGCCGTTCGCAGGTTAGCAGTACCGGTCGATTAGGAACCCGGCGCACCCGAAGATGCCCTGCGCACGGCCGCCATAAAACGGAGCCCAAAAAACGCCACCTAGATGGCGGCGTTGTGCGCCTAATCGATTGCGAGCTGCTAAACCCGATCACTGAATTTGCAGTGACAGAGCGAGGCTAGCCAGCGGGTACATCAGGCGCAAGCGGCTAGGAGTTTCTAGGAAAGTTCGCACAATAGAAAGAGACTTAACGCTGCTCCAGGGGAACGAACGCTTGGTCTGCTATTGCGAGGATGGGGGCATGGCAATGGCGACGGTGATGTTGGAGTGCTGGGGCCAGAAACAACAAAACCCGCACAAGGCGAGCTTTGTTGGTGCTCCGTTTGGTGGGCCGGGGGTGTCTACTCAAAGCCGGGCAGGCTGAGCATGCCGCCCGTGGTGCGTTTGCCAAAGCCGCTGGGCGTGAGGATTTTGTGCTTCTTCATCTCTGCGAGTACCGCCAACCATTCGGTTTTGCCAAAGCGTAGCTTGGTGTCGTTCCAGCTATGCATGACTTCGTTCACGATGGCTTCATCGGAAACCGTGCGACCTTCGAGGATAAAGTCGTTCCAGGCGGCATAGAGCGTCACGGTCATTTCGCAACGATCCGTATCCCAGTCCCGCATTAGCTCGATCACCTGTTCAATGGTGGCGCGCTCAGTGACCGACCAGGCACTGCTATACGCCTGTCGATGTTGTCCTGCTTGGGAAAGTGGGCGGTAAGCATGACCAACAGCCTCACGCTCGATGCGTTCATACCACTTACTGTTTTGCATCTCGCCTTCGATCTGATTCATTAAGTGGCGATCGTGGGGGCCGGCGGCATCGCGCAGGTAAGCGCCCTGGATAGCGGCAAGTTTGGCTACATGCTCGGCTAGGTAAATCACTTTCTGTAGCTTGCGTTGGCCGAAGGTTCGCTGGCTATGTAGCTGATGAGTGATTTCTGCGGCGAGTAGGGTACGGGCTACTTGCCTGTCCATGGCAATAGGCGTCTGCTGGTGATCATCGGCAAGGGTACGTTCGACCAGGGTGTTGGCCAACTGTTCGTTTAATTGGCGTGCCTGGGTTAGGAGGGGCTTTAGTTGGTCGCATAACGCCATTATTTGATCGATTTTGGCCGCGATGCGGTGTTGTTCCGCGAGAGGGGGGAGGGGGAACAAGATGCGACCAATTTTTTCAGGGGATGTGTGCTTCACTTTCATTCCAGTCGAGCTATCGGCAATGCACGCCCTCAGAAATGGTCCGTTGAAGTAGTGGAAGAGATACTCAGGCGAAAGAAGCTCGCGATTAAAAACTAGTTTCCCCAACCGCTGATTATGCAAATAGCTTTTGCCATCCCTAGGGACAAAGGCGGCACTTCCCAAAAGTCCTGCAGCCTGCTCGGTCATTGCAACGATCAGATCACTTGAATCAAGAATGAATTCTTGCGAAACGGGGCCGCAATAGTATTTTGTTCGGCTGCCACGTTCTCTGAAACCACCCGTCTCTAAGAAGTTTCCTGGCGTGGTTAAAATGAACGAGCAGACTGACTCACTGAAATATGAACTCGAAAAAGCATAGCCATGTTTGATAGAAACTAAGTCATTGACCCGGCACCATTCCCACCCCTTCGATAACGCAAATGGCTTTTCCTCTTCTTCAATGTTCGCCAGTGGCTTCTGCTTCTTGATCTTCCCCTCATACACCAATCGCGCTCTTTCCTCGGCAACGTGCTTGAGTAGTTCATTTGCCGGTTCATCGCTGGGGTTTTGCGGTACCAGCTTGCCCTTCACGGCTAAGTGCAGCAGGGCTTGTTTGAGGGCATCGATGCTGGGCTCGGTGATGAACAGGGTGTGGAAGTGTTCGGCCAGACGCTGCCAGTTGGTGGCGAAGTCGATGGTGTCGCTGGCTTGGGTCAAGCTGTCGAGTAGCGCCTGCACGAGTTGGGTGTGGGCGATTTTGGAGTCGGCCTGCTGGGCTTCCAGACGGTCGCACAGGGCCATCAGCTCATCGACTTTGGCAACGATGCGTTGCTGTTCGATCTCTGGTGGGAAAGGTATTAGGAATTGAGCCAACTTCCCAATGCTGAGTCCTTCACGCGAAACCCCTACCTGTACATCCATTACGGTCTGCTGAACCAGTTGTGAGATCAGCACCACATGAAGAAACGGCTGGGATTCACCTAAGACTGGCCGAATGATAGTTACGTGCTGACTTACGTTACCCGTATCAAAGTCATTTGGAACTGCGGCACACCGGCCAATAGACGCACCAGTTATGTTGAAAAGTAAATCACCTGCTTCAATGTGCGTTCCCGACATTTTTTGGTGGGTTTCTTCAGGTATGAAAGCAACTTCATTGAGGCGAAGCCCTTCATTCCAAACGTTCTGAGATCGAAGAAATTTGACCCCATCTGCGACGTAAGCCTGTTTTCCACCTAATGGAGTACTTCCGGCCCCAATTTTCTTAAGCAGGGCGTCAAGTCGTACCCACTCCCAATTGGTGGGCATAGCAAATGGCTTTTCCTCTTTCGCTATCTCCCCAGGCGTCTTCTGCTTCTTGATCTTACCCTTCGCCACCAACCGCGCTTTTTCCTCAGCAATGCGCTTGAGCAGTTCACTGGCTGGTTCATCGTTGGGATCTTGCGGCACTAATTTGCCGCGTACTGCCAGATCTAAAATCAGCTCACGCAGCTTCTTGATGCCGTTGGGTGCCCCGGCCAGAAGCGGCAGATTGTCGGTCAGCAACGCAGTCATACCTGACGCTCCAGGGCTTCGACCAGCACCGCCTTGAGTTGGTCGCGCAGTTCGCTGATTTCTCCTTGCAGCGTGGCGTAGTTACGCAGCAGTTCATCCGGATCGTGGCTGATTTGCTCTCCGATATGCGGGTTTTTGCAGTCCAGGTTCCAGTTGCGTGCTTGCAGTTCTTCGATGCTGACCTTCCAGGCAAATTCATTCTCCATCCGTGCGGCAAAGCCATCGGCCTCGTTGCCCCACCAGGCTTCCTCGACAGCGAACTCTTCGATACGCATAGGGCGAGTCTTGGAGTAGTTCTTTACCCCTGTTGGGTACTGGTGTTCGTAGAACCACACCTGCTTGGTCTGCGTGCCTTTGGTGAAGAACAGCAGGTTGGTTTTGATGCCGGTGTAGGGATTAAACACGCCGTTGGGCAGGCGAACGATGGTGTGCAGGTTGCACTCGGTGAGCAGCTTCTCCTTGATGCGGCTTTTGATGCCTTCGCCAAACAGAAAGCCATCGGGCAGCACCACAGCAGCGCGGCCACCGTCTTTGAGCAACTGCATGATCAGTACTAAAAACAGGTCGGCGGTTTCGCGGGTGCGAAAGGCAGCAGGGAAGTTGGTTTCGATGCCATCTTCCTCCATGCCGCCAAACGGTGGATTGGCAACAATACAGTGTACGCGCTCGCTCGGGCCCCAACTGATCAACGGCTTGCTCAGGGTGTTGTCATGGCGGATCTGGCTGGGCACCTCGATGCCGTGCAGGATCATGTTGGTGGTGGCCAGCAGGTGCGGCAGCGGCTTTTTCTCCACACCGAAGATACTGGCTTGCAGGGTGCGTTCGTCTTCGGTGGTTTTTACATAGTGGCTGCGTTTGTGTTCGATGGCACAGGTGAGGAAGCCGCCAGTGCCGCAGGCCGGGTCCATGACTTTTTCGTCCAGCTTGGGGTCGACCATGCGCACCATAAATTCGGTGACCGGGCGCGGGGTGTAGAACTCGCCGGCGTTACCCGCGTTTTGCAGGTCGCGCAGCAGTTGCTCGTAGAGGTTGCCGAACTCGTGGCGCTCCTGGGCCTTGTTGAAGTCCACGCCTTCCTGAATTTTGTTGATCACCTGGCGCAGCAGCTGGCCGGATTTCATGTAGTTGTAGGCATCTTCAAACACGCTGCGCACCACGAAGGCCGATGGCGTGTTGCTGTACTCGTGCAGGTTTTGCAGCTGGGGGAACAGGTTGTTGTCGATAAAGTCCTTCAGCGCCTCACCGGTCATGCCTTCCGGATTGGCGGCCCAGGTGCGCCAGCGGCAACTGTCGGGAATGGGCGAGCGGTAGTTGTCGTCCATCAGCTCCCATTCCAGCTCGCGGTCATCGAAGATTTTCAGGAACAGCAGCCAAACCAACTGTCCGATGCGCTGGGCGTCGCCGTCTACGCCAACGTCTTTGCGCATGATGTCCTGGATGGACTTGATGGTGGAGCTAATGGACATGAAGTTCTCTCAACGCGTACCGCAAGGGGGGCGAAATTCTACCGGATAGTGTGGATGGCTGCTTTAGCATGCTGTCGGTGCTTAGCCTTTAACTTGCGTAAAGCTCGTCTTCCAACTCATGGATAGCCTTGTTGTAGCCAGCCTTGCCGCCAAAGGCCTTGACCAGCTCTATGGGCGCACCGATTTGGCTGAAGGGGTCGAGCTGAAGGATTTTGATGTCCTCGATATGCTCGATGCCGGTATCGGCGTATTTATCCAACAGCGCCTCCAGCACCTGGCGGGCTGCGCCGGAATACTTGGCAAAGTAGTTGCGCTTTTTCACCTGCTCGGCGCGCTCTCGGCGTGACAGGGCCGGTTGGTCAAAGGCGACGTGGCAGATCAAGTCAAACGGATCGAGGGGCTTGCCCTGTTTCTTTTCCACTTCTTCGGCCAGGGCTTCCCACATCACGCCCTGGACGGCCATCTCCTCGATGATCACTTTCTTTTGCTCGGAATCACTCCAGCGTCGGAGGAAGTCATCCAGCGAGGCGAACTGCTTTTGCACGCAGGCTCGGGTGTAGTCGTGGAGCGATTCGGTGATCAGTCGGCCGTCCGGGCCGTAGTACTGTACACGCTCGGCGATGACATAAAACGGGACGCTGTCGATGACGTATTTGATGCGTTTTTTGCCTTCATCCTCGCCAGTGAATTCCAGGTCATCGCTATCGGTGGCGTCGCCTGCACTGATGCCGTCTTCATCGGCAAGCGGATCGTCGGGTGGCACGGGGGAGTCGTCACCGTCGGGGGCGTAGATCACCACCGGGTCTCCATCGAAGGCCGGGTCGGCAAACAGCTCGGTGGCCTTTTTGAAGTCCATGATGGTGAACCAGTACTTGCCGTAGTCCTCATTAATGCGAGTGCCACGACCGATGATTTGCTTGAATTCAGTCATCGACTTGATGTGCTGGTCGAGCACGATCAGCTTGCAGGTCTGAGCATCGACGCCGGTGGTCATCAGCTTGCTGGTGGTGGCAATCACTGGGTAGCGCTCTTCCGGATTGATGAAGTTATCCAGCTCAGCTTTGCCTTCCTGATCATCGCCAGTGATACGCATGACGTATTTGCGATTTTCGGCGATGCGCTCAGGGTTGAGGTTGACCAGCGCCTGGCGCATACGCTCGGCGTGGTTGATGTCGTCGCAGAAGACGATGGTTTTCTGAAACGGATCGGTGGCTTTGAGAAGTTCGGTGACCTTCTGTGCCACCAGTTGGGTGCGCGCCTCGATGATCAGGGTGCGGTCCATATCCTTGAGGTTGTAGATGCGGTCTTCGATCAGCTCGCCATTCTTATCGAGCATGCCTTTGGGCGGACGCCAGCCTTGAAGGTCTTTGTCGAAGTCGATGCGCACCACTTTGTAGGGGGCGAGAAAGCCGTCTTCGATGCCTTGCTTCAGGGTGTAGCTGTAAATCGGCTCACCAAAGTAGGTGATGCTGGACACCTCTTTGGTTTCCTTCGGTGTGGCGGTAAGACCTACATGGGTGGCGCTGGAGAAATAGTCGAGGATTTCACGCCAGGCGGAATCCTCGGCGGCACTCCCGCGATGGCATTCATCGATCACGATCAGGTCGAAGAAGTCGCGGGAGAACTGCTTGTAGATGTTCATCTCTTCATCAGTGCCAGTGACGGCCTGATAGAGCGACAGGTAGATCTCGTAGGAGGTATCGATCTGGCGTTTGGCGATTTTGGTCATCGCCTGGCCGAAGGGCTTGAAGTCGTTGTTCTTGGTCTGGTCGACCAGGATGTTGCGGTCTGCCAGAAACAGGATGCGTTGCTTCTGTTTCGATTTCCACAGCCGCCAGATGATTTGGAAGGCGGTATAGGTCTTGCCGGTGCCCGTGGCCATTACCAGCAGGATACGGTCTTGGCCACGCGCTACAGCCTCGACGGTGCGGTTGATTGCATTCATTTGGTAATAGCGGGGCATGCGCCCGGAGCCGTCGTCGTAGTAGGGCGCTTCTATCTTGTGTTGGGCGGTATTATCCAGCCCCTTCCACTGGCAGTAGCGCTGCCAGAGTTCGGTGGGGCTGGGGAATTGATCCAGGGTGAGTTCGGTTTCTACTTGGCTGCCAGTGCCGCTGCGGTCATGAAACAGGAAGCCATCGCCATTGCTGGAGAACACGAACGGTACGTCCAGCGCCTCTCCATAGCCGAGAGCTTGCTGCATACCAGAGCCAACGGAGTGCTTGTTGTCCTTCGCCTCGATCACAGCGATAGGCAGGTTGGCTTGGTGGTAGAGGATGAAGTCTGCGCGGCGTGCTTCACCACGGCTGTGAAGTTTGCCCCGGACGATAATGCGGCCTTTGGTAAAGCTGACTTCCTCGCGCACCTGCTTATGCATGTCCCATCCAGCTTGCTGAACGGCTGGAGCGATGTACTTGCTACAGATGTCCCGCTCGGAAAGCGACTTTTTGTCCATAACCCCCAATTCCCTTTCAAGCCGGCCTGGTCGCTCCATTCCGGCACAGATGATCGTGCTCGATGGGCGCAAATGTACCTTGTTTGATGGTGGCACGGGGGAAGATCAGATTTTGGTGGTTGAAGCTGTAGGAAAAGTTGAGGTCATACAGCGAGAGTATTTCGTGTCGTTCCGACGGTTCTTTTATCTTGGATCGTTGCCTGGGGCGTGCTGACGCATCGACTTCCGGTGCGTTCGATCCTGCTAGTAATCAAAGCGATTGAATAAGCGAGATTTTAAGAACGTGATGGGAGCCTGGAATACCCAAACGACCAGCGCTCAAAACTCTTCGCAAGGAAGCCAATGGTGCTAAACCCTTGATTTCACTGAATCTCAGGCATAAAAAAAGACGTCCTTGGACGTCTTTTTTTGTTCTGTTGGTGGAGCCGGGGGGATTTGAACCCCCGTCCGCCAGTACTCCGCTGTCGGTACTACATGCGTAGCCGTGTCTATTGAGTTAACCCTCAGCGACCCGACGGGCAGGGTGCTTTGGGCGAGTTGTGTAAGTTTTAGCCGCTTCGTCCACAACGTACTGCACGGCGATTCTGTTCTGTATGACAATCATTTCGGGTTTACAGACATCCCCTGATGATTGCTGGACCCGAAGGTACCAGAAGGAAGGCTAGCGCCGCTTACGCAGCGAGAGCGTATTCCCCGTAGGTTTCGTCATTGGCAACTATAGGAAGTTGCAACAGTGGATTTACGAGTTCTGTTACCAACTCGGCATGCACCTAAAGTTTCGCAACCGGCGTCGAATCCTAAACGGCCCCGAACCTGCTGTGCATTACCAGCAGGTTTGTAGAGTCTACGCCAAAATGGCCCGCAAGGCCATCCCGAAGGCTGGCCTTGCGTGTATCAGTGTTCGCCCTTGGCACTGTTCTGGATGCTCTGGATCGCGCGGGTGGTCAGGGCGATGCATTCCTTGGTGCCTTCCTCGGTGTTTTTCGCTTGGGCTGCCTGGGCTTGTTGCACGGTGGCGTCGATGTTGGCCTGCAGGTCCGCGGCCTGGATGCTGGTCCGGGCGTCACGAATGGTTTGCAGGTTCATCTGGCACAGGTCTTCCTGGTTCCCGGCGAAGCTGGGGGAGGCCAGGATCGAAGCGGTGACGAACAGGCCTAAGAGTACAGAACGTTTCATATGCGTCTCCTTGAACTGAAGGGCCAGGCGCTGCTGGCCATCAGCACGGACTGCCGGGTTCCCGGGAAACTCCCGTTTTTGGAAGCTCGATCTGTGGACTGCGGTGGTGGGGCAGGGTTCTATTTTTCTGATCGGCGTCACGACCGCTGAACATCCGGGCGTAAAAAGGGGCGAAACACCTAATGCCTGTGTAGGAGCGAAGCTTGCTCGCGATGGCCATTAACGGTAACGCGTATTTACTGGGTAAATGCAGCGCTCTCAAGTCTATCGCGAGCAAGCTTCGCTCCTACAGTTGGTACATGCCGATCAAGCCGTTCTAGCCCGGGTCACCCGGTCCACCAGGTACACCAGCCCGTGGTAGTCGATCCCACCATGCTGGCTCAGGCCGATTTCACAGGTGCGGCTGGTGGAGATGCCTTCGCTGCAATGCTGCACCGCGTCCTTGAGGCTGCGCAGGGCGTGGGCGTTGAGTTGCGGCGTGGTGAAGCCCTTGTCGCCGGCGAAACCGCAACAATGGATGCCTTCCGGGATCACCACGTTATTGCTGCAACGCCGCGCCAGATCGATCAGCGCCTGGCTCTCGCCCAGGTGCTGGGTGCTGCAGGTGACGTGCACGGCGACCGGCGCTTCCTGCGGGGTGAACTCGAGCTTGTCCATCAGGTGGGTGCGGATGAAACGCACCGGGTCGTACAGGTCCAGGCGCACGTCGCCCAGGTCCTGCACCAGGCGCAGGGTGCAGGGGCTGGTGTCGCAGTAGATCGGGTCGAGGCCGCCGCGGCTGGCGTGGAGCAGGGCGCCGATCAGTTCCTGGCGCTTGTGCTCGGCCTGTTCTGCGTAGCCCTTGGAGGCGAACGGCTGCCCGCAACAGAGGTTCTCGACATTCTCAGGAATCACCACCTGGTAGCCGGCTTTTTCCAGCAGGCCGCGGGTCTTGTCGTAGAGCGAACTCTGCTCCTTGTCCCCGGCCGCCGGGCCCATGACCCGCGACACACAGGCCGCCAGATAGACCACCCGCGGCCGCTGGTCGCTGACCGCCGGGCTGAAACGAATGGCCCGTTCCGGCTGTGGCATGGCACTGGTCCATTGCGGCACCTGGCCCTTGGACAGCCTGGTCAGCGCCGCCGAAACCCTGGCCAGGCGTGGCGCCCCCAGCAGCATCCGCGCACCGTTGGCCACATGCAGGGTGAACCGCGCGCCCTGCAACGTGGTGGCGAAGTGCGAACCGAGCCAGTCAGCTGCCTTGGCGTGGCTGGCGTGCTGGCCACGCAGTTTCTTCACCAGCTCGCCGGTGTTGATGCCCACCGGGCAGCGCTGGGCGCACAGGCCGGTGGCGGCGCAGGTGTCGAGGCCCTGGTATTGATAGGTCGCTTCCAGTTCGGTGGTATCGACGCCGGCGCGTTTGCGCGCCTGGATATCGCGCCAGATCACGATGCGCTGGCGTGGGCTCAGGGTCAGCCCCTTGGATGGGCATACCGGTTCGCAGAAACCGCACTCGATGCACTTATCCACAATCTCGTCGGCCGCCGGCAGCGGCTTGAGGTGCTTGAGGTGGATCTGCGGGTCTTCGCTGAGCACCACGTCCGGGTTGAGGATGCCGTTGGGGTCGAGCAGGCGCTTGAGTTGCCACATCAACTGGTAGGCGTCGCTGCCCCATTCCAGCTCGACGAAGGGCGCCATATTGCGCCCAGTGCCGTGCTCGGCCTTGAGCGAGCCGCCGAACTCCACCGCCACCAGTTGCGCCACGTCATCCATGAAGGCCTGGTAGCGCGCCACTTCCTCGGCGCTGTTGAAGCCCTGGGTGAAGACGAAGTGCAGGTTACCCTCCAGCGCGTGGCCGAACAGGATCGCCTCGTCGTAGTGATGTTTATCGAACAGTGCGATCAGGCGATTGACGCCGATAGCCAGCTGTTCCACCGGGAAGGTCACGTCTTCGATGATCACCGTGGTGCCGGTTTTGCGTACCGCGCCAACGGCGGGGAAGGTGTCCTTGCGGATCGCCCAGAGCTTGGCGTTTTCCTTCGGGTCTTCGGTGAAGTCGACCTGCTTCTCCACCGGGAACGAGGCGAGGGACGCCATGATCTGCACCAGCTGTTCCTGCAGTAGCGCGGAAGATGCGGCGCGGGATTCGATCAGCAGCGCGCAGGCATTGGCCGACAGTTGCTGGACGAAGGCCGGCATCCCCGGCTTGTCCTGTACCGAGCGCAGGCTGCGGCGGTCCAGCAGTTCCACGGCGGACACCGGCTGGTTTTTCAGCACGCTCACCGCGTTGCAGCAGGTTTCCACATCCGGGAAGACGATCAGTGCCGAGGCCTTGTTCGGGTGGTCGACCACCGTGTCGTAGGTCACCGCGCTGATAAAACCCAGGGTGCCCTCGGAGCCCACCAGCAGATGGCTGAGGATATCCAGAGGCTCATCGAAATCCACCAGGGCATTGAGGGACAGGCCGGTGGTGTTTTTCAGGCGGTATTTGTGGCGGATCTTCGCCGCCAGTTCGCCGTTGGCGCGGGTCTCGCGGCCCAGGCTGGCCAGGCGTTCCAGCAGCGCGCCGTGGCTGGCGCGAAAGGCCGCGATGCTGGCGGCGTCTTCGGTGTCCAGGCGGGTGCCATCGGCCAGCACCAGGCGCAGGCCGGCCAGGGTGTGATAGGTGTTTTGCGCGGTGCCGCAGCACATGCCGCTGGCATTGTTGGCGACTATGCCGCCGATCTTGCAGGCATTGATCGAGGCCGGGTCCGGGCCAATCTTGCGCCCGAACGGCGCCAGCCAGGCGTTGGCCTGGGCACCGATCACCCCCGGTTGCAGGCGGATCTGCTGGCCCTGGTCGCGGATCTCGCGGGCATTCCAGTTGTCGCCGAGTACCAGCAGCACCGAATCGCTGATGGCCTGCCCCGACAGGCTGGTGCCGGCGGCGCGGAAGGTCACTGGCACGCGGTCGCGCTGGGCCAGCTTGAGCAGGGCCACCACTTCGTCTTCGGACTCGACGCGGATCACCAGTTGCGGAATCAGCCGATAAAAACTCGCGTCGGTGCCGAAGGCCAGGGTGGAGAGCGGATCGTCGAACCGCCGCTCCCGGGGAATCAGTTGCTGTGCATCACGCAGAAAAGCCGCCGGTAGACTCATTGGTCCTCCAGGATCAGCACCACCAGGTCTTTCGGGCCGTGGGCGCCGTAGGCCAGGACCTGCTCGATATCGGCGGTTTTCGATGGGCCGGATACCAGCAAGGCGTTGGTCGGCATGCCCTGGGCCCAGGCGTACTCCTGCTGGACCTGATAGAAGTTGTCACGGATTTCGCTGGCCTTGAGCAGGGCGAAATGCACTGGCGGCACCAGGCTCATCAGCCGCGGTTCTTCGCGGGTCGGCCAGAGGATCAGGCTGCCGGTGGCGGCGATGGCGCCGAGGGTGGTGGTGAGACTGGCTGGGGTGTCGTTGAACAGCTCGGCTTTCCAGTCCTCGACGGGCCGGTCGTAGGCCTTCAACGTCGGCAACCCGGGATGCTCGGCCCAGTATTGGCTGACGCGCTGGCCGTGGGGCGTGGTCGGGGCGATCAGCAGGCTCGGCAACTGGCGCTCGCCCAGCAGGCGGGCGAGCAGTGCCGGCCAGTCCTGGCCGGTGGTCTGGTGAATCTCGGTGTGCACCGCTTCCATCTGCTTGCGCAGTTGCGGGATGCGTTGTTCCGGGGTGTAGGTGTAAGGCTCGGTGACCAGCGCCTCATCGAAGTTATCCACAATCGGCGTGGTACCGGTCAGGCTGCTGCGCAGCTTGCCGAGGATGTTCTGTTTGGCGCTCATCGACGTTCTCCCTGTTTGGCCAGATGCTCGCGGGCCAGGTCGTGCAAGGACCGGGCGGCGGGTTTCGGTGCGCTGTGGTTTTGCGTCCAGGGGCCGACGTTGCTCGGGGTCAACGCGCGCAGGCGGGTGGCCGCCAGGCTGAACAGGCGATACAGGGTCGGCGAGCTGTTGAGCCGGGCCCAGGCGTTCCAGATAAAGCGCTCCTTGCGCGAGTACTTGCTGCCCTGGCCGCGCATCACCTGATGGGGGCTGTCCGGGGCCTTGACGTTCTCTTCGCGCAGGCGGCGCAGCAGGCTCGGGATCGGGATCTTCACCGGGCACACTTCGCCGCAGGCACCACACAGCGAAGACGCGCTCGGATGGTCCGGCACCTTGGCCAGGCCGACCATGTGCGGGGTGATGATCTTGCCGATCGGGCCGGGGTAGACCTCGCCGTAGGCGTGACCGCCGATGCGGGTGTAGACCGGGCAATGGTTCATGCAGGCGCCGCAGCGGATGCAGTTCAGGGTCTGGCGCAATTCGCTGTCGGCGAAGGCCTGGCTGCGGCCGTTGTCGAGCAGCACCAGGTGCACTTGCTGCGGACCGTCCAGCTCATGCTCCTGGCGCGGGCCGGAGATCATGTTGACGTAGGTGGTGATCGGCTGGCCCAGCGCCGAGCGGGTCAGCAGCGACAGCAGCGGCACCACGTCGCGCAGGTTCTCGACGACCTTCTCGATGCCGGTGACGGCGATGTGCACGGGCGGCACCGTGGTGGACATGCGGCCGTTGCCTTCGTTTTCCACCAGCAGCAGGGTGCCGGTTTCGGCCACGGCGAAGTTGACGCCGGAGACGCCGATGTCCGCTTCGAAGAATTTCTGCCGCAGGACCCTGCGACCGATCTGAATGAGTTGGTCAACGTCCTTGGTGTACTCCACGCCAAGTTTGTCGTGGAACAAGGACGCGACCTGACCGGCGTTCTTGTGGATCGCCGGCATGATTATGTGTGAAGGCTTCTCGTGATCGAGCTGGACGATGAACTCGCCCATGTCCGACTCAAGGCATTCAATGCCTTGTTCAGCGAGGACATGGTTCATCTCCATCTCTTCGCTGACCATCGATTTGCCCTTGATCACTTGCCGCGCCTCGTGAGCCCGGATGATCGAGAGGACGATGCCATTGGCCTCGTCCACCGTCTCCGCCCAGTGCACTGTCACACCGTTGCGGGTCAGGTTCTGTTCAAGCTGCTCGAGCAGGTCGGGCAGCTTGGATAACGCACGGGCCTTGATCGCATTGCCCAGGGCCCGCAGGTGTTCGCGTTCGTGGGCATCGCTGAACGACGCCGCACGTTTGGCCATGAGGGAATCCATGGCACTGCGAAAGTTGTTCCGCAGTTGTCGGTCACCCAGGGCCTGGTGGGCCCGGGTGCGAAAATCGTCCGACAGGGTAGTAGTCGGAATCAGCTCCGGGGCGCTCATGCGGCACCTCCGGTACGCTGCCAGAGGAAGCTGGCCAGGTGTTGGCCGCGCAGCGCTTCCCGTTGTTTCTCCAGCGAGCCGTTGATGTTCATCAAGCAGCCGCAGTCGGCGCTCAGCACCTGGTGGGCGCCGGACTCCTTCAGCGCGCGGGTCTTGTCCGCGACCATCGCGCCGGAGATGTCCGGCATTCGGACGCTGAAAGTCCCGCCAAAGCCACAGCATTCGCTTTCGTGGTCGTGCTCTACCCGCTCCACGTTGCCCAGTTGTGCCAGCAGCTCACGACCGTGCAGGTGGGTGTTCATCTCGCGCCGTGCCGAGCAGGAGGTGTGCAGCGCCACCTTGACCGGCTCGCCATGGTCCGTGAGCCGCACCTTGCATACATGCAGCAGGAACTCGGCCAGCTCGTAGGTACGGGCCGCCAGGGCCTGCACCTGCTTCAAGGTCTGCGGCTCATCCTTGAACAAGTCCGCGTAGTGCTCGCGAATCATCCCCGCGCAGGAACCCGACGGCACCACCACCGGATAGTCGCCGGCGAACAGCGCCAGTTGCGAGCGAGCCACGGTGCGCGCCTGCTCGGTGTAACCCGAGGTGTAGGCCGGTTGTCCGCAGCAGCTTTGCCCTTGCGGGTACTCCACGCGAATGCCTTCGCGTTCGAGCAGGTGAATCGCATCCATCCCGGCTTCGGGGTAGAACAGGTCGACCACACAGGTGCCGAACAGGTAGACCCGCGACGGTTTCTCGCTGGGGTACTGACGCGGTTCGGCCAAGGGCGGTGCGACACGGGTCGCGTTAGGCACGGCGTTGTAAAAAAGCTCGCTCATCAGGCGTGTCTCCGGGTGGTCCCGGTTATCCGTCTGCCGCGGCTGCTGAATATAGAGAGACAAGCTTTCAGCAGCCTTGCAGACCGGGTTGTGAGTTGCAGGCGCCGGATGGGTAGTCCGGCGTCGGTTCTTTCGGTGTCGCGATCAGTGCACCAGCATGCCGGTGAACCAGTAGGCCTGGGCCAGGGTGATCAGGCCGACGATGGTGGCAAAGAATAGGCTGTGCTTGAGGGTAAAGCGGAACAGGTCCGATTCCTTGCCCACCAGGCCGGTGGCGGCGCAGGCCACAGCGATCGATTGTGGCGAGATCATCTTGCCGGTCACGCCGCCGCTGGTGTTGGCCGCCACCAGCAGGGTGTCGTTGACGCCGATCTGGTGCGCGGTGGTGGCTTGCAGCGAGCTGAACAGGGCGTTGGACGAGGTGTCCGAACCGGTCAGGAACACCCCCAGCCAGCCGAGGAACGGCGAGAAGAACGGGAACGCCGCGCCCGTACCGGCCAGCACCAGGGCCATGGTCGAAGACATGCCGGAATAGTTGGTGACGAAGGCGAAGGCCAGCACCATGCCGATGGACAGGATCGGCCAGCGCAGTTCGTAGAAGGTCTCTTTCAAAGTGGTCAGACCAGTTTTGAAATTGATCTTCAGCACCAGCATCGAGATCAGCGCGGAGAAGAAAATCGCCGTGCCGGTCGCGGAAATCGGGTCGAGCTTGAACACCGCCGGAATTGCGGTCGGAGTGGCGACGATCGGCGCGCTCTTGATCACCAGTTGATCCAGGTGCGGAATCGCGAAGTTGAATACCCAGCTGTACATCGAGCCGCCGGCGGCGAACATCGCCTTGAACGGCTTGAGGGTCCAGAGGGTGACCAGCACGGTGAGGATCAGGAACGGCGACCAGGCCTTGAAGATCTCGCCGAAGCTGTAGGGCGAAGGCTGGGTGGTGCGTGGCTGGCCGAAGCCGCCAGCCTGCACGACGGCGGCACCGACGCTGGCGGTGGCTGCGGCGAACGAACGCTTGGGCTGCCAGACCTTGAGGAACAGGGTCAGGGCAATCAGGCTGGCCAGGGCCGAGGTGATATCCGGCAGCTCCGGGCCGATGAAGTTCGAGGTGAAGTACTGGGTCACGGCAAAGCTCAGGCCGGCCACCAGCGCCGCGGGCCAGGTCTCTTTGACGCCGCGCAGGCCGTCCATCATGAACACCAGCCAGAACGGCACGAACAGCGACAGCAGCGGCAGCTGGCGGCCGGTCATGGCGCCGATCTTGAACGCGTCGATGCCGGTCACCTGGCCAGCCACGATGATCGGAATACCCAGGGCGCCAAAGGCCACCGGCGCGGTGTTGGCGATCAGGCACAGGCCGGCGGCGTACAGCGGGTTGAACCCCAGGCCCACCAGCAGCGCGGCGGTAATGGCGACCGGCGCGCCGAAACCGGCGGCGCCTTCGAGGAAGGCGCCGAAGCAGAAACCGATCAGCAGCACCTGCAGGCGCTGGTCGTCGGTGATCGACAGCACGGAGCTGCGGATGACCTCGAACTGGCCGCTCTTGACCGTCAGTTTGTAGAGGAAGACAGCGGCGACGATGATCCAGGCGATGGGCCACAGACCGTAGGCAAATCCATAGCCAGCGGCGGCGAGGGCCATATCGGCAGGCATCTGGAAGGCGAAGATCGCCACCAGAATCGACAACGCCAGGGTGATGCTGCCGGCGACGTGTCCTTTGAGACGGAACACGGCCAGAGCCAGGAAGAAGAAGACGATCGGGATGACGGCGGCGAGGGCGGACAGGCCGAGGCTGCCGAGCGGGCTGTAGAGCTGTTGCCAGGTTTGCATATGGGTGGCCCCTAATTGTTTTTGGTCAGGCACTGGTCAGCGTATTTGGTTAATTGGTAAGACCAATTTACAATCGCTGTTGGCTAGGGTAAAAGCCTGGTGAGCGGCGTGTCAATTTGTCGCCCTAAAACTTTTGTCGAAAGTGCGGTGCAGATGACTTCTGATCCGCTTGCCGATGTGCGTTCTGATAGGTGCTGGCGCAGCCCCGATAGGCCAGAATAGAGAGCCCGGCGCGCGGTCGGGATCGTGGAGAGTGAGTTATGGGGTTTGATCAGATTCGTCAGCGCCGTTTGTCTGACGACATTGTCGAGCGGCTCGAGGGGATGATCCTCGAGGGCACGCTGAAGTCCGGTGAGCGCCTGCCGGCAGAGCGTGCGTTGGCGGAGCAGTTCGGTGTCTCGCGGCCTTCGTTGCGCGAGGCGATCCAGAAGCTCACGGCCAAGGGCTTGCTGGTCAGTCGCCAGGGGGGCGGCAACTATGTGGTGGAGTCGCTGGGCTCGACCTTCAGCGATCCGCTGCTGCAGTTGTTGGAAAGCAACCCGGAAGCCCAGCGTGACTTGCTGGAGTTTCGCCACACTCTGGAAGCTTCATGCGCCTATTACGCGGCGTTGCGTGCCACCGATGTGGATCGCGAACGGCTCACGGCGGCCTTCGAGGAATTGCAGGACTGCTATTCCCGGGCGGGCGATGCGAGTCGGGCGGAGGAGGGGGCGGCGGATGCGCAATTTCACCTGGCGATTGCCGAGGCCAGCCACAACGCCGTATTGCTGCACACCATTCGGGGGTTGTTCGATCTGCTCAAGCGCAACGTGGTGACCAACATTGGCGGCATGTACAAGCAGCGCAGCGAAACCCGCGACATGCTGATCAGCCAGCATCGCGATCTGTACCAGGCGATCATCGAAGGGCGTGCCGAACAGGCGCGCGAAGTCTCCAGCCGGCACATTCTGTATGTGCAGGAAGTGTTGGAGGAGGTGCGTCAGGAAGTGCAGCGCGTGGCCCGGGCGGAGCGGCGCAAGGGGATTTAGTCGTCGAGTTCAAGCTCGCCCCCCTGTAGGAGCGAGCTTGCTCGCGATCATGGCATCAAGGCAGAAGGGCGTTACTCTTCCTTGCCCTTGTTGCGCACCGCGCGATGCAACTCGCGATCGGAGTCGCGCTCGCGTTCGGTATGACGCTTGTCGTATTCCTTCTTGCCCTTGCCGAGTGCGATCTCGCACTTGACCATGTGCTTGCTCCAGTAGAGCGACAGGCACACGCAGGCATAACCCTTCTGCTGCACGGAGGCGAACAGCTTTTCCAGCTCGCGCTTGTTGAGCAGCAGTTTGCGCGAGCGCACGGGGTCGGCGATCACATGGGTGCTGGCAGTGGTCAGCGGCGTGAAGTGGCTGCCCAGCAGCCAGGCTTCGCCGTCCTTGAGCAGCACGTAACTGTCGACCAGCTGTGCCTTGCCTGCACGCAGACTCTTTACTTCCCAGCCGGCCAGGACCATGCCAGCCTCGAACCGATGTTCGATGAAGTAATCGTGACGCGCCTTTTTATTTTGCGCGATGGTCCCTGTTGGGTGTTTCTTCTGTTTAGCCATAGGGGCGGCATTATAGGCAGTTGCACGCGTGTCGGCTACGGTGAAGCTGCGTGCTTGAGCAGGTTGAGTGAATCCCGGACAATGCGCGCTCTTTTTTCTCGGTTGGGCGCGTTTTTGATGTCGACGGACAAGGTTTCTGTCCACGGCGGCTGGGCCAGTCGCTGGGTTTTCATACTCGCTGCGACTGGTTCTGCCGTGGGCCTGGGCAGTATCTGGAAATTCCCCTACATGGTCGGCGTCTACGGTGGTGGCGCCTTTGTCCTGGTATTTTTGGCCTGCATCGCGCTGATCGGCGTGCCGGTGATGCTGGCGGAAACCCTGATCGGACGTCGCGCTCGGCAAAGCCCGGCCAATGCCTTGAAGGCGCTGGCCCTGGAAGCCGGGCATTCGGCCAAGTGGTCCTGGGGCGCGTTCGCCGGGATGATCACCGCCTTATTGATTCTTTCCTTTTACAGCGTGGTTGGTGGTTGGTCGCTGGACTACATCATCGATATGGGCCGTGGCGATTTCCAGGGCGTGACGGCGGATCAGGTCGGCGCCTATTTCGGCAATGTGATCGCCGACCCCTGGCGGCTGACGCTGTGGCACACGCTGTTCATGCTGTTGTCGGCGGCCGTCATCGCCAAGGGCGTGGTGGCCGGGCTTGAGCGCAGCCTGCGGATCATGATGCCGCTGCTGTTCGTGATGCTGGTGATCCTGCTGGGTTACAGCATGACCACCGGGCATTTCATGGAAGGCGTGCATTTCATGTTCGACTTCAGCACCGACAAGCTGCTCGACGGATTGTTGCCGGCCATGGGGCATGCCTTCTTTTCCCTGAGCGTCGGTGTCGGTTCCATCATGATCTACGGCGCTTACATGCCGAAGCATTCGTCCATTTCCGGCACTATTGTCGGCGTGGCGCTGCTGGATACCTTCGTTTCGCTGCTGGCGGGGCTGGCGCTGTTCCCGATCGTGTTTGCCGCCGGGCTGAACCCGAGTGAAGGTCCGGGGCTGATGTTTGTCAGTTTGCCTTTTGCCTTTGGTAATGTGGCGTTCGGCCAGTTGATGGGCGTGGTGTTTTTTGTCCTGGTGGCCATTGCCGCCTGGAGCTCGGCGATTTCGCTGTTGGAGCCGATGGTGGCTTACCTGGTGGAGCAGACTCGAATCCGCCGCGGCTGGGTCACGTTCTGGCTGGCGTTTACCTGCTGGTTTGTCGGATTGGGAACGGTGTTCTCCTTCAATATCTGGCAGCAGGCCAAGTTTTTCGTGAACGAAGGCGGGGCTTTCCACCTCTACCAATGGGGGGCGGCAGGTGGTCTGGATTTCTTTGGGGTGATCGATTTCTTCACCTCGCGGATCATGTTGCCCTTGGGTGGCCTCTGCTTTGTGGTGTTTGCGGGTTGGGTAATGGGGCGCGAGGCGGTTCGTAATGAGCTGTCGATTCGCAGCCCGCTGCTGTTTGCCCTGACCCTGTTTTTGATGCGCTATGTGGCGCCCATCGGCATTCTTATAGTGTTTGCCGCCCAGTTGTGGAAATGACGCTGACATGACGACACATATTCAACGCTCGGCCCTGCTGCCTTATCCGGCGCAGTTTTTGTACGACCTGGTCAATGACGTGGCGCGCTACCCGGAGTTTTTGCCCTGGTGCTCGTCGGCAGAGGTGCTGGAGAGCAGCGAGGTGCAGATGCGCGCCAGCCTGGCGGTTGCCAAGGGCGGGCTCAGCCAGCATTTCGTCACGCGCAATACCCTGGTGCCGGGCCAGTCGATCGAGATGAACCTGGAAGAAGGGCCGTTCAACCAGTTGCACGGCGTGTGGATTTTCAAGCCGCTGGGTGAGAAGGCCTGCAAGATCAGCCTGGATTTGTCGTTCGACTACGCCGGTCCACTGGTTCGCGCGACCCTGGGGCCGCTGTTCAATCAGGCGGCCAATACCCTGGTCGATGCGTTTTGTCAGCGGGCCAAGCAGCTGCATGCTTGAGCCAATGATCGAAGTCGAGGTGGTGTATGCCGCGGTCGACCGACAGCTATTGCTCAGTGTTGCTGTGCCGCCGGGGACTACTGTCCGTGCGGCAGTGAAAAGCTCTGGGATAGGTGCGCAATTCCCAGAGCTGGACCTGGACAGTTGTCCGCTGGGGATCTTTGGCAAAGCGGTTGCGAACCCTGGGACTCAGGTGGTTCGGGCGGATGATCGTATCGAAATCTACCGTCCATTGCTGGCCGATCCCAAAGAGGTTCGACGTCTGCGCGCAGCAAAGGCGGCGCAGGCCCGGGCTCGACCTTCAGAGTCCTGAATAAATCGACAGACAACAAAAAGCCCGGACTCGCCGGGCTTTTTTATTCCGCCACAAATTATTGCGGCGAGGTGTCCAGAGGTTCTGGTGTTGGCACCGGAACGGTCTCGACGTTGTCGACGTCCTTCTGGATCTGATCGAGCAGAGAACCTGGCTTGGCCGGTTTTTCCGGTTTTGGCTGCTCGGCGGTTGCGGCAGGGGTGGTCACGGTAGTGCCGCTGTCCTTGCCCAGGATGGCTTCGTCGCGGCTTACGCCAGGCATGAAGTCACCGGAAAGGCTGACCAGTTGGTCGTTACCGTTGAAGATAACGCTGACGCGTTCCTGCTGGCGTTCACCGCCACCTGGTTGCAGGCTGTACAGATAATCCCAACGATCGGCGTGGAACGTGTCGGTCAACAGAGGGTTGCCCATGATAAACCGTACTTGCCGGCGGGTCATTCCCGGGCGTAACTGGTCTATCATGTCCTGCGTGACGACATTGCCCTGCTGGATGTCGATTTTGTAAACCCCGGGGAATGAACAACCGGCGAGTGCGAGCAGTCCCACGAAGGTGAAACTGGTTAGCAAGAGCTTGGTGTTTTGCATCGGTGGGCGACTTCCACTATCTTGGCTGGGACAACGTAAACCCCGATCATACCCGCATTAAGAGAAGCTGCGAAGCAGCATCCGCGAGAAAGCTGACCATGGTTGAAAATAGCGAACTACGTAAAGCCGGCCTTAAAGTGACTCTGCCACGGGTCAAAATTCTACAAATGCTCGATTCCGCCGAGCAGCGACACATGAGTGCCGAGGATGTTTACAAGGCGCTGATGGAAGCTGGCGAGGATGTCGGTCTGGCCACGGTTTACCGTGTTCTGACCCAGTTTGAAGCAGCAGGCCTTGTGGTACGCCACAACTTTGATGGCGGTCATGCTGTATTCGAACTGGCTGACGGCGGTCACCACGACCACATGGTCAACGTGGACTCCGGCGAAGTGATCGAATTCTTCGACGAAGAAATCGAGAAGCTTCAGAAGGCGATTGTCGAGAAGCACGGCTTCGAGTTGGTGGATCACAACTTGGTGCTGTACGTACGCACGAAGAAATAAGCATGTCGCGCGGATGTTGTCCGCGAAACGATCGAAGGCGACCCAAGGGTCGCCTTCGTGCTTTCTGCTCTTTATTAAAGGGGCGGGGACTCAAGCCTTGGCGGTAACCACCATCTTTTTCGCGTGGGCCAGCGACTCCTTGGTCAGGTCGATGCCGCCCAGCATGCGTGCCACCTCTTCGATCCGCTCGGTCTTGCCCAGTTTGGAAACCGCGGTGTGAGTCGCATCGCTGCCGCGCACCTTGTGCACAAAAAGATGTTGATGGCCCTGGGCTGCCACCTGCGGCAAGTGGGTGACCGTCAAGACCTGGCCGCGCTCGCCGAGGCGACGTAACAGCTGGCCGACGATTTCCGCGGTCGGGCCGCCGATGCCGACGTCCACTTCGTCGAACACCAGGGTCGGGACGCGAGAGGTTTGCGCGGTAATCACCTGGATCGCCAGGCTGATCCGCGACAGCTCGCCTCCGGATGCCACTTTGGCCAGGGCCTTGAGTGGCTGGCCGGGGTTGGCGCTGACCAGTAGCTCGACCTGCTCGAGGCCGTTGGGCTGCAATTCGTCGCTGCTGTTGGCGCGCAGTTCGATGGTGAAACGGCCGCCGGGCATGCCCAGGCGCTGGATTTCCTGTTCGACGGCGCTGGCCAGGCTGGTTGCGGCCTGCTGGCGCAGCTCGCTCAGCTCCCGGGCCTTTTCGTGATAGTGCCGGGCAAAGGACTTCAGCTCGTCGCCCAGGCGCTCAATGGACTCGTCGTTGGCATCCAGGGTTTCGATTTCCTCCAGCAGTTTCTGCTGCATGGCCGCCACTTCGGTGGGTTGGATCCGGTGCTTGCGAGCCAGGGTATAGATGGCGTCCAGCCGCTCTTCCAGTTGTTGCAGGCGTGCCGGGTCTGCATCGAAGTGGTCGACGAAGCGATTCAGTTCGCCGACAGCCTCCTCGACCTGGATCTGCGCACTGGCCAGCAGATTGGTGGCTTCCGCCAGGGCACCGGAGCTCTTGCCGATGCTCGACAGGCGATTGAGGCTCACTGTCAGGGCGCTGAGGACATTGCCCGAATCACTTTCGCTGCAATGCTCGACGACCTGCCGGCAGATACCCAGCAGGCTTTCGGCATTGGTCAGGTTCTTGTGTTCGAGCTCCAGTTGCTCGAGCTCGTTTTCACCCAGGGCGAGGTTCTCCAGTTCCTCCAGCTGATAGCTGAGGAGCTGGTGGCGAGCCCGCTGCTCGTCCCCGGAATTGGACAGGCGCTCCAGTTCCTGGCGAGTCTGGCGCCAGCGCTGGGCCGCCAGCGATACCTGGCGGGCCAGGTCGGTAGCGCCGGCGTACTCGTCGAGCAGGCGGCGGTGGGTGTCGGTTTTCAGCAGCGACTGGTGCTCATGCTGGCTGTGGATATCGATCAGCAGTTCGCCGAGAGCCTTGAGGTCGCCTAGCGGGCAGGGGGAGCCGTTGATGTAGCCGCGGGAACGACCTTCGGCGGTGATGACCCGGCGCAGGATGCAGGGGCTGTCGTTGTCCAGGTCGCGTTCGGCGAGCCAGGTGCGGGCCTCGGGAATGTCTTCCAGGTCGAAGGTGGCGAGAATGTCGGCCTTGTCGGCGCCTGGGCGTACCACGCCGCTGTCGGCGCGATCACCCAGGGTCAGCCCCAGGGCGTCGAGCATGATCGACTTGCCGGCGCCGGTTTCACCCGTGATGACGCTCATCCCGCGATCCAGTTCCAGATCGAGATGTTCAACGATGGCGTAGTTGTGTACGGACAGGTGCACCAGCATAAAGGCCGCTCCCAAGCTTTAGGTCTGGTTATTTATACAGTGTTTTGTTTTGGACTGACAATGCCCGGCCTTAGCTCGATTCGCTTGCTTGGCAGATTTTTTTATCGCGTGTGGGAATGGCTGGTGGCCGGTGTTTTGTTTCACCCAATGATTTTTGCCGAGGGCGCGGCCCTTGAACCTGAAAAATGCGACCCCATATACCGGGGCAGAAGCGTGAGTTGAGCTCACGGACGATATTGAAAGGAGAATTTTATGGCTGACGAACAGACGCTGGATACGCAAAACCCCGACGCCAATCAGGCCTCTGAGGCTTCGGGCGAAGATCTGGCGGCTCGTGTGCAAGTGCTCGAAGAGCAGCTGGCTGGCGCTCAGGATCAGGCATTGCGTGTTGCGGCCGATCTGCAGAACGTCCGCCGCCGTGCCGAGCAGGATGTAGAAAAAGCTCACAAATTCGCCCTCGAGCGTTTTGCTGGCGACCTGTTGCCGGTGATCGACAGCCTTGAGCGCGGTCTTGAGTTGTCCAGCCCGGACGACGAAAGCATTCGCCCGATGCGTGAAGGTATCGAGCTGACCCTGAAGATGTTCCAGGACACCCTGAAGCGTTATCAGCTGGAAGCGATCGATCCGCATGGCGAGCCGTTCAACGCTGAACAGCACCAGGCGATGGCCATGCAGGAAAGTGCCGACGTCGAACCGAACAGCGTTCTCAAGGTGTTCCAGAAGGGCTATCAGCTCAACGGCCGCCTGCTGCGCCCGGCCATGGTCGTGGTCAGCAAGGCGCCTGCACCGGTTTCGCCTTCGATTGACGAGAAGGCTTGAAATCGCGCGCGGGGCCCCCATTTATAGGCCAAGCGTTTAAGTGCTACCGCAGTCAGCCACCACTACTGCGGCAACAAAATCCAAAGTTTCGGGAGAGTTAACATGGGCAAAATTATCGGTATCGACCTGGGGACTACCAACTCCTGCGTCTCCATTCTTGAAAACGGCAACGTAAAAGTTATCGAAAACGCTGAAGGCGCGCGCACCACGCCGTCCATCATCGCTTACGCCAACGATGGCGAAATCTTGGTTGGCCAGTCGGCCAAGCGTCAGGCAGTGACCAATCCGCATAACACCCTGTACGCGGTGAAGCGTCTGATCGGTCGTCGTTTCGACGAAGAAGTCGTGCAGAAAGACATCCAGATGGTCCCTTACAAGATCGTCAAGGCTGACAACAACGACGCCTGGGTTGAAGTGAACGGCCAGAAAATGGCTCCGCCACAGATCTCGGCTGAAATCCTCAAGAAAATGAAGAAGACCGCCGAAGACTACCTCGGCGAGGCTGTGACTGAAGCGGTGATCACCGTTCCGGCCTACTTCAACGACAGCCAGCGCCAGGCGACCAAAGACGCCGGCCGCATCGCGGGCCTGGACGTAAAACGTATCATCAACGAACCAACCGCGGCCGCTCTGGCTTACGGCATGGACAAGGCCAAGGGCGATCACACCGTGATCGTTTATGACCTGGGTGGCGGTACTTTCGACGTTTCCGTGATCGAAATCGCTGAAGTCGATGGCGAGCACCAGTTCGAAGTACTGGCAACCAACGGTGACACCTTCCTCGGTGGTGAAGACTTCGACATCCGTTTGATCGACTACCTCGTGGACGAGTTCAAGAAAGAAAGCGGCATGAACCTCAAGGGTGACCCGCTGGCCATGCAGCGCCTGAAAGAAGCCGCTGAAAAAGCCAAGATCGAGCTGTCCTCGAGCCAGCAGACCGACGTCAACCTGCCGTACATCACTGCAGACGCCACAGGTCCTAAGCACCTGAACGTGAAGATCTCCCGCGCCAAGCTGGAATCGCTGGTTGAAGACCTGGTTCAGCGCACCATCGAGCCTTGCCGCATCGCCATGAAAGACGCTGGTATCGACGTCAGCAAGATCGACGACGTGATCCTGGTCGGCGGTCAGACCCGTATGCCGCTGGTGCAGAAGCTGGTGACCGATTTCTTCGGTAAAGAAGCACGCAAGGACGTGAACCCGGACGAAGCTGTTGCCATGGGTGCTGCCATCCAGGGCGCGGTACTGGCCGGTGACGTGAAAGACGTACTGCTGCTGGACGTCAGTCCGCTGACCCTGGGTATCGAAACCATGGGCGGCGTGATGACCGCGCTGATCGAGAAAAACACCACGATTCCTACCAAGAAATCGCAAGTGTTCTCGACCGCCGACGACAACCAGGGCGCAGTGACCATTCACGTGCTGCAAGGCGAGCGTAAGCAAGCCGCGCAGAACAAGTCCCTGGGCAAGTTCGACCTGGCCGAGATTCCGCCAGCTCCACGTGGCGTGCCGCAAATCGAAGTGACCTTCGACATCGACGCCAACGGCATCCTGCACGTAGGCGCGAAAGACAAGGCGACCGGCAAGACCCAGTCGATCGTGATCAAGGCCAACTCCGGTCTGTCCGAGGAAGAAATTCAGCAGATGGTTCGTGATGCTGAAGTCAACGCCGAAGAAGACCGCAAGTTCGAAGAGCTGGCCAGCGCGCGTAACCAAGGCGATGCCCTGGTTCACTCGACTCGCAAGATGATCGCTGACGCGGGCGACAAAGTGACCGCAGAAGAGAAGACTGCGATCGAAGCCGCCGTGGTTGCCCTTGAAGCCGCTATCAAAGGCGACGACAAGGCTGCCATCGACGCCAAGGTCGAAGAACTGTCGAAAGTGTCGGCTCCGGTTGCTCAGAAGATGTACGCCGAGCAGGCTCAGCCGGCAGAAGGCGCAGCTTCGCAGGCCGAGTCGGCCGAGAAAGCCGATGACGTCGTCGACGCCGAGTTCGAAGAAGTAAAAGACCACAAGTAAGACTGCTTGTTGGTCGGCCGGTTGACTGCCTTTGTGCGGTGACTGGTAGGATGTCGCCGCGCGGGAGCTTGCTCCCGCGTTGGCGTGTCTGGAGCAAGCGAATTTTTTACGGCGTGCGGCTCTTTTCGCGCGCTGGCGGTACGGTCGGAAATGCTCCTGCTTTCCGTTCGGGATTACCGCAATTGTCGGCCAGTCTGTTGGTCGTCTATCCAAGACCAGGATCGTTGAATTGACGTGAGTTGGGTCCGGGCCTGTATTGGGGCTCAACGAGTTTGACGAGGCTCAGGAGAGCGTTGTCGAACGTCCTTAAGAGTGCGAAGACTTATGGCAAAGCGTGACTATTACGAAGTATTGGGTGTAGAGCGAGGCTCGAGCGAAGCCGACCTGAAAAAGGCTTACCGCCGCCTGGCGATGAAGCACCACCCGGACCGTAATCCCGGCGACAAAGCGTCGGAAGATATGTTCAAGGAGGCCAACGAGGCCTACGAAGTATTGTCTGACTCGAGCAAGCGCGCGGCTTATGACCAGTACGGTCATGCCGGTGTCGATCCGAGCATGGGTGGTGGTGGCGCTGGTTTCGGTGGCCAGAACTTCTCCGACATCTTTGGCGATGTCTTCAGTGATTTCTTTGGTGGCGGTCGTGGCGGCTCCCGTGGCGGCGCTCAGCGTGGCAGCGACTTGCGCTACACCCTGGAGCTGAACCTGGAAGAGGCGGTGCGCGGTACCACCGTGAATATTCGCGTTCCGACACTGGTCAACTGCAAGCCTTGCGATGGCTCGGGTGCCAAGAAGGGCTCCTCGCCTGTGACCTGCCCGACCTGTGGCGGTATCGGCCAGGTGCGCATGCAGCAGGGCTTCTTCTCGGTGCAGCAGACCTGCCCGCGTTGCCATGGCCAGGGCAAGATCATTTCCGACCCGTGCGATTCCTGCCACGGCGAAGGTCGTGTCGAAGAGTACAAGACGCTGTCGGTGAAGGTGCCGGCGGGTGTCGATACCGGCGACCGCATTCGTCTGTCCGGCGAAGGGGAGGCGGGTACCCAGGGTGGCCCTACGGGCGACCTGTATGTGGTGATCAATGTGCGTGAGCATTCGATCTTCCAGCGCGACGGCAAGCACCTGTTCTGTGAAGTGCCTATCAGCTTCGTTGATGCGGCGCTGGGTGGCGAGCTGGAAATCCCGACGCTGGATGGCCGGGTCAAGCTGAAGATCCCTGAGGGGACCCAGACCGGCAAGCAGTTCCGCGTGCGTGGCAAGGGCGTGGCTCCGGTTCGTGGCGGTGGTGCTGGCGACTTGATGTGCCGCGTTGCAGTAGAAACTCCGGTGAACCTGAGTCGTCGTCAGCGTGAACTGCTCGAAGAACTGCGTGGTTCCCTGGCGGATGACAATACCCACTCGCCGAAAACCACTGGCTGGTTCGAAGGCGTGAAGCGCTTCTTCGGCGACCTGTAAGGAGCGCGGCATGCGACGTATAGCTGTAATGGGCGCCGCTGGGCGCATGGGTAAGAACCTGGTGGAGGCTGTGCAGCAACGCTCGCCGCTCTCCGGGCTTACCGCGGCCATCGTGCGGTCTGGCAGTTCTTTGGTCGGTGCCGATGCTGGCGAGCTGGCCTCGCTGGGGCGCATCGGTGTGTCGATGTCCGACAGCCTGGAAAAGGTCGCCGATGAATTCGATGTGTTGATCGATTTCACGCTTCCGGAAGTGATGCTGAAGAACCTGGCGTTCTGCCGCAAGGCAGGCAAGGCCATGGTGATCGGTACCACGGGCTTGGGCACCAAGGAAAAGCAGGTGCTGGCCGAGGCGGGCAAGGATATTCCGATCGTGTTCGCCGCCAACTTCAGTGTTGGCGTCAACCTGTCGCTGAAGCTGCTCGACATGGCGGCCCGTGTACTGGGCGATGATGCGGACATCGAAATCATCGAAGCGCATCACCGGCACAAGATCGACGCACCTTCGGGTACCGCGTTGCGCATGGGCGAGGTGATTGCCGATGCGCTGGGGCGCGACCTGCAGAAGGTCGCGGTATATGGCCGTGAAGGTCATACCGGTGCCCGCGAGCGGGAAACCATTGGTTTCGCTACTGTTCGTGGTGGTGATGTGGTTGGTGATCACACCGTATTGTTCGCCGCTGAGGGCGAGCGCCTGGAGATCACCCACAAGGCCTCCAGCCGCATGACTTTCGCCAAGGGCGCGGTACGTGCTGCGTTGTGGCTGGACGGTCGTCCGGCGGGTCTTTATGACATGCAGGATGTGCTGGATCTGCGTTGAGATGCATCCAAAACAGGGCTCGGCTTCGCGCTGGAGCCCTGTTTTACCCCGCTAAGCGATGTTCTGTCGCATTCCTCTGCCTTTAAGGCTCTTTAGCGGTGGACCCAAAAAGCCTTTTTCTGTAAGCTACAGCTTTAGTGTGTCCACTAAAAGCGCGCAGAATAATTCAGTGAAGAAGCGGGGTGACGTGTCCATACGTCACTCCGCTTTTTTACAACCTGCGATCGCCCTTTCAGGCTTTATTTACGGGAGGTCTTCTTGACTAAGCCAGCCATACTCGCCCTTGCTGATGGCAGCATTTTTCGCGGCGAAGCCATTGGAGCCGACGGTCAGACCGTTGGTGAGGTGGTGTTTAACACCGCAATGACCGGCTATCAGGAAATCCTTACCGATCCTTCCTACGCCCAACAGATCGTTACCCTGACTTACCCGCACATCGGCAACACCGGCACCACGCCGGAAGACGCCGAGTCCGATCGTGTCTGGTCGGCCGGTCTGGTGATTCGCGACCTGCCGCTGGTCGCGAGCAACTGGCGTAACACCCTGTCCCTGTCCGACTACCTGAAAGCCAACAACGTTGTGGCGATCGCCGGTATCGACACCCGTCGCCTGACGCGCATCTTGCGCGAAAAAGGCGCGCAGAACGGCTGCATCATGGCCGGCGACAATATCTCCGACGAAGCGGCGATTGCCGCTGCGCGCGGCTTCCCTGGCCTGAAAGGCATGGACCTGGCGAAGGTCGTCAGCACCAAGGAAAGTTACGAGTGGCGCTCCAGCGTCTGGAGCCTGAAGACCGACAGTCATCCGACCATCGAGGCTTCCGAGCTGCCGTACCACGTGGTTGCCTACGACTACGGCGTCAAGCTGAACATCCTGCGCATGCTGGTCGAGCGCGGTTGCCGCGTGACCGTAGTGCCTGCGCAAACCCCGGCCAGCGACGCTCTGGCGCTCAAGCCTGACGGTGTGTTCCTGTCCAACGGTCCTGGCGACCCCGAGCCTTGCGATTACGCCATCCAGGCGATCAAGGACGTGCTGGAAACCGAGATCCCGGTCTTCGGTATCTGCCTGGGCCACCAACTGCTGGCACTGGCCTCCGGCGCCAAGACGGTGAAGATGGGCCACGGCCACCACGGTGCCAACCACCCGGTCCAGGACCTGGACAGCGGTGTAGTGATGATCACCAGCCAGAACCACGGTTTTGCGGTGGACGAAACCACCCTGCCGGGCAACGTGCGGGCGATCCACAAGTCGCTGTTCGACGGCACCCTGCAAGGCATCGAGCGTACCGACAAGAGCGCATTCAGCTTCCAGGGCCACCCTGAAGCGAGCCCGGGCCCGAACGATGTGGCACCGCTGTTCGATCGTTTCATCAACGAGATGGCCAAGCGACGCTGAGTGCCCGCCACTGAGGGTGGCCCCGGCATCGGCGGCCCCTTCAGCGCTTCAGAGATTTGATCAAGACGGCTTGCCGACTGACCTGCGGATTTGAGTGACAACCCATGCCAAAACGTACAGACATTAAAAGCATCCTGATTCTCGGCGCCGGCCCGATCGTGATCGGCCAGGCCTGCGAATTCGACTACTCCGGCGCCCAGGCTTGCAAGGCCCTGCGCGAAGAGGGTTACCGGGTCATCCTGGTGAACTCGAACCCGGCGACCATCATGACCGACCCGGCCATGGCCGACGCCACCTACATCGAGCCGATCAAGTGGCAGACCGTTGCCAAGATCATCGAGAAAGAGCGTCCGGACGCTCTGCTGCCGACCATGGGTGGCCAGACTGCGCTGAACTGCGCCCTGGACCTGGAGCGCGAAGGCGTTCTGGAGAAGTTCGGCGTGGAAATGATCGGCGCCAATGCCGACACCATCGACAAGGCCGAAGACCGTTCGCGCTTCGATACCGCGATGAAGGCGATCGGCCTGGAGTGCCCGCGCTCCGGTATCGCCCACAGCATGGACGAGGCCAATGCGGTCCTCGAGAAGCTGGGCTTCCCGTGCATCATCCGTCCGTCCTTCACCATGGGTGGCACCGGTGGCGGTATCGCCTACAACCGTGAAGAGTTCGAAGAGATCTGCGCCCGCGGTTTGGACCTGTCGCCGACCAAGGAACTGCTGATCGACGAGTCGCTGATCGGCTGGAAAGAGTACGAGATGGAGGTGGTCCGCGATAAGAAGGACAACTGCATCATCGTTTGCTCGATCGAAAACTTCGACCCGATGGGCGTGCACACCGGTGACTCGATCACCGTGGCGCCAGCACAGACCCTGACCGACAAGGAATACCAGATCCTGCGTAACGCCTCCCTGGCGGTACTGCGCGAGATCGGCGTGGAAACCGGTGGCTCCAACGTCCAGTTCGGCATCTGCCCGAACACTGGCCGCATGGTGGTGATCGAGATGAACCCGCGGGTATCCCGTTCTTCGGCCCTGGCTTCGAAAGCCACCGGCTTCCCGATCGCCAAGGTCGCGGCCAAGCTGGCCGTGGGTTACACCCTGGACGAACTGTCGAACGATATCACTGGCGGCAAGACCCCGGCGTCCTTCGAACCGTCCATCGACTACGTCGTGACCAAGCTGCCGCGCTTTGCCTTCGAGAAGTTCGCCAAGGCTGACGCTCGCCTGACCACCCAGATGAAGTCGGTGGGTGAAGTGATGGCCATCGGCCGGACCTTCCAGGAATCCCTGCAGAAAGCGCTGCGCGGCCTGGAAGTGGGTGTCTGCGGTCTGGATCCGAAGCTCGACCTGAGCAACCCGGAAAGCATGAACGTGCTCAAGCGCGAGCTGACCGTGCCGGGCGCCGAGCGTATCTGGTACGTGGCTGACGCCTTCCGTGCCGGCATGACCGTCGAGCAGATCTTCGGCATGAACATGATCGACCCTTGGTTCCTGGTGCAGATCGAAGATCTGATCAAGGAAGAGGAGAAGGTCAAGACTCTGGGGTTGTCGGCCATCGACCGCGACCTGATGTTCCGCCTCAAGCGCAAGGGCTTCTCCGACCAGCGTCTGGCCAAGCTGCTGGGCGTGACCGAGAAGAACCTGCGTACCCACCGCCACAAGCTGGAAGTGTTCCCGGTCTACAAGCGCGTCGACACCTGCGCGGCCGAGTTCGCCACCGATACCGCCTACCTGTACTCGACCTACGAGGAAGAGTGCGAGGCGGCGCCTTCGGGTCGCGACAAGATCATGATCCTGGGTGGCGGTCCGAACCGTATCGGCCAGGGCATCGAGTTCGACTACTGCTGCGTGCACGCGGCACTGGCGCTGCGTGACGATGGTTATGAAACCATCATGGTCAACTGCAACCCGGAAACCGTTTCCACCGACTACGACACCTCCGATCGCCTGTACTTCGAGCCAGTGACCCTGGAAGACGTGCTGGAAATCGTCCGCGTCGAGAAGCCAAAAGGCGTGATCGTCCAGTACGGCGGCCAGACTCCGCTGAAACTGGCGCGTGCCCTGGAGGCGGCCGGCGTGCCGATCATCGGTACCAGCCCTGACGCCATCGACCGTGCCGAAGACCGTGAGCGCTTCCAGCAGATGGTCGAGCGCCTGAACCTGCGTCAGCCGCCAAACGCCACCGTGCGCAGCGAAGACGAAGCGATTCGCGCCGCGGCCAAGATCGGCTACCCGCTGGTGGTGCGTCCGTCCTATGTGCTGGGTGGCCGGGCGATGGAAATCGTTTACGAAGAAGAAGAACTCAAGCGCTACCTGCGTGAAGCGGTGCAAGTGTCCAACGACAGCCCGGTGCTGCTGGACCACTTCCTCAACTGCGCCATCGAGATGGACGTGGACGCGGTCTGCGACGGCAAGGATGTGGTGATCGGCGCGATCATGCAGCACATCGAACAGGCTGGCGTGCACTCCGGTGACTCCGCTTGCTCGCTGCCACCCTACTCGCTGCCTGCGCACATCCAGGACGAGATGCGCGAACAGGTCAAGAAGATGGCCCTGGAGCTGGGCGTGGTCGGCCTGATGAACGTACAGCTGGCCCTGCAGGGTGAGCAGATCTACGTCATCGAAGTGAACCCGCGTGCTTCCCGTACCGTGCCGTTCGTTTCCAAGTGCATCGGGGTTTCCCTGGCGATGATCGCCGCGCGCGTCATGGCGGGTAAGACCCTGAAAGAGCTGGGCTTCACCAAGGAAATCATTCCTAACTTCTACAGCGTCAAGGAAGCGGTGTTCCCGTTCGCCAAGTTCCCGGGCGTCGACCCGATCCTCGGCCCAGAGATGAAGTCGACCGGTGAAGTGATGGGCGTCGGTGACACCTTCGGCGAAGCCTTCGCCAAGGCCCAGATGGGCGCCAGCGAAGTGCTGCCGACCGGCGGTACCGCGTTCATCAGCGTGCGCGACGACGACAAGCCACTGGTTGCGGGCGTGGCTCGTGATCTGATCAACTTGGGCTTCGAAGTGGTTGCCACTGCCGGTACTGCCAAGCTGATCGAAGCGGCAGGCCTGAAGGTGCGCCGTGTGAACAAGGTGACTGAAGGTCGTCCGCACGTGGTCGACATGATCAAGAATGACGAGGTCACGCTGATCATCAACACTACCGAAGGTCGTCAGTCGATCGCCGACTCTTACTCCATCCGTCGTAACGCCTTGCAGCACAAGATCTACTGCACCACTACCATTGCTGCGGGCGAGGCCATCTGCGAAGCGCTCAAGTTCGGTCCGGAAAAGACCGTGCGCCGCTTGCAGGATCTACATGCAGGATTGAAGGCATGAATAAATACCCAATGACCGTCCAGGGCTCCAAGGCCCTGGAAGAAGAGTTGACGTTCCTCAGCAAGGTCGAGCGGCCGCGCTTGAGCCAGGCCATCGGTGAGGCTCGTGAACTCGGTGACCTCAAGGAAAACGCTGAATACCATGCCGCCCGCGAGGAGCAGGGAATGGTTGAGGCGCGCATCCGTGACATTGAAGGCCGCCTGCAAAACTCGGTTGTCATCGATGTGACGAGCATTCCTCATTCGGGCAAGGTGATTTTCGGCACCACCGTCGAAATCGCCAACGTCGAAACCGATGAAAGCGTCACTTACCAGATCGTTGGTGAGGATGAGGCTGACATCAAGCTCGGCAAGATCTCTGTAGGTTCGCCCATTGCCCGTGCCTTGATCGCCAAGGAAGAGGGTGATGTGGTTGCCGTTAAAACGCCTAGCGGCGTGATCGAGTACGAGATTGTCGAAGTCCGCCACATCTGAGCGAGGGCGTCTGCTGAATGCAGGCGCCATGCTCTGGCAGCTGACCCAGATGTTGTGGGTTGGCGGTGTGTGGTTGTTGCATGTCGGCTTATTGCCGGTGCTGGGCCGGATTGGCCTGGCGCCGCTGCTGATCGAAGAGATCGGCAATGTGCTGAGTGCGCTGCTGGTTGGTTTTTCAGCGGTGTGCGTCGTTCTTCAGATGCTGGTATTGGTGCGTGCTGAAGGGCTGGCGAGCCTGTGGCGGGATATGCGAGGGCAGTTGCTGTTGATGGCGTTATGTGCGTGCGCGATGTATTTCGTGGTGCGCTTAGGGCTGTCGGATGTCGAGCGCTGGCAGTTGTTCAGCTATCTTGTCTTGGGTTTTTCCGGCCTGGTGCTGGTATTGCAGCCTGTACCTGGATGGAGTGGCAGGGCGCGCGAAGCGCACCCTTGACCCCTGTCGACGTCAGTGGAAGCGATGGACGTTGGACAGTTGCTTGTTTACCTTGGCGTTCTTGCGATAAATCAACGCCATTTTGCCGATGACCTGCACCAGATCCGCTTTGCCGGCCTTGCACAGTTCGGCAATGGCTTCCAGGCGGGACTCGCGTTCGAGGATGTTGAGCTTGATCTTGATCAGCTCATGATCGCTCAAGGCGCGTTCAAGTTCGGCCAACACACCTTCGGTCAAACCGTTGTCAGCCACAGTCAATACTGGTTTCAGATGGTGGCCAATGGATTTGTACTGTTTCTTCTGCTCTTGAGTGAGCGGCATAATCTGACCCCTGCGTCTGATCTTGTAAAAAGCGGCGGCCAGTTTACCCGAGCGCGTCCGGGACCGCCCAGTTAATCACGACCCGTTTTATTTTTTGAGGTGGCCCGTGGCCCGTTCCAAGACAAGCCATAACTGGCTGAAAGAGCACTTCAACGACCCATTCGTCAAAATGGCGCAAAAAGATGGGTACCGTTCTCGTGCCAGCTACAAATTGCTGGAAATCCAGGAAAAGGATCGTTTGATCCGGCCGGGCATGAGCGTAATCGACCTGGGTGCGGCGCCAGGAGGCTGGTCGCAGGTGACCAGTCGTCTGATTGGCGGGCAGGGCCGGCTGATCGCTTCCGACATCCTGGAAATGGACAGCATCCCTGATGTCACCTTTATTCAGGGCGACTTCACCGAAGACGCAGTGTTGGCTCAAATCCTCGAGGCAGTCGGAAATTCCCAGGTTGACCTTGTGATTTCCGATATGGCCCCCAATATGAGTGGTACGCCTGCCGTAGATATGCCGCGGGCGATGTTTCTGTGCGAGTTGGCACTTGATTTGGCGGGGCGGGTTCTTCGTCCCGGTGGTGACTTCCTGATTAAGATTTTCCAGGGAGAAGGTTTCGACGAATACCACAAGAACGTTCGCAAGATGTTCGACAAGGTAGTGATGCGCAAACCGAGTTCTTCCCGTGACCGTTCTCGCGAGCAATATCTGCTGGGACGTGGCTTTCGCGGGCGTATCGAGTAAAGGTTGTTTTTGACCGGGTTGATAGTTTTTTCGTATTTCGCCCCGGGGGCTTAAGCGAATATTGTGTAATCTGGGTTTCACAAAGGGTTACAGACAGCGCCTGCCAGAGCTGTAGGTAATGTAGTAAGTTAGGTCGGTGAATATCATGCGAAGCGCGCGCCAGCAGCGGAGCTTGCTTCAGAGGGTAGTTAATTGAACGATATGGCAAAGAATCTGATCCTGTGGTTGATCATCGCGGCTGTCCTGGTGACGGTGATGAACAACTTCTCCAGCCCTAACGAGCCGCAGACCCTCAACTATTCCGACTTTATCCAGCAAGTTAAGGATGGCAAGGTCGAGCGCGTAGCCGTTGATGGTTATGTGATTACCGGCAAGCGCAACGATGGCGATAGCTTCAAGACCATTCGTCCTGCGATTCAGGACAATGGCCTGATCGGTGACCTGGTGGATAACCACGTGGTTGTCGAAGGCAAGCAGCCTGAGCAGCAAAGCATCTGGACCCAACTGCTGGTCGCCAGCTTCCCGATCCTGGTGATCATCGCCGTCTTCATGTTCTTCATGCGGCAGATGCAGGGTGGTGCCGGTGGCAAGGGCGGGCCGATGAGTTTTGGCAAGAGCAAGGCGCGCCTGCTGTCCGAAGATCAGGTGAAAACCACCCTGGCGGATGTCGCAGGTTGCGACGAGGCCAAGGAAGAAGTGGGCGAGCTGGTTGAGTTCCTCCGCGATCCGGGCAAGTTCCAGCGTCTGGGCGGCCGCATTCCTCGTGGCGTGCTGATGGTTGGCCCGCCGGGTACCGGTAAGACCCTGTTGGCCAAGGCTATCGCTGGTGAAGCCAAGGTTCCGTTCTTCACCATTTCCGGTTCCGACTTCGTCGAGATGTTCGTTGGTGTAGGTGCCAGCCGCGTTCGCGATATGTTCGAGCAGGCCAAGAAGCATGCTCCGTGCATCATCTTCATCGACGAAATCGATGCCGTCGGTCGCCATCGTGGTGCCGGCATGGGTGGTGGTCATGATGAGCGTGAACAGACTCTCAACCAGTTGCTGGTCGAGATGGATGGCTTTGAAATGAACGACGGCATCATTGTCATTGCCGCCACCAACCGTCCTGATGTGCTGGACCCGGCGCTGCTGCGTCCTGGTCGTTTCGACCGTCAGGTCGTGGTCGGTCTGCCGGATATCCGTGGTCGTGAGCAGATCCTGAAAGTTCACATGCGTAAAGTGCCAATGGGTGAGGATGTTGCTCCAGCGGTAATCGCTCGTGGTACACCCGGCTTCTCTGGTGCTGACCTGGCCAACCTGGTGAACGAAGCGTCGCTCTTCGCTGCCCGTAGCGGCAAACGCATCGTTGAGATGAAAGAATTCGAACTGGCAAAAGACAAGATCATGATGGGCGCGGAGCGCAAATCCATGGTCATGTCCGAGAAGGAAAAGCAGAACACGGCTTATCACGAAGCTGGCCATGCCATCGTCGGTCGCGTAGTGCCTGAGCACGATCCGGTCTACAAGGTTTCGATCATCCCGCGCGGTCGGGCTCTGGGTGTAACCATGTTCCTGCCGGAAGAAGATCGCTACAGCCTGTCCAAGCGTGCGCTGATCAGCCAGATCTGCTCGCTGTACGGCGGCCGTATCGCTGAAGAAATGACATTGGGCTTTGACGGTGTAACTACCGGTGCTTCCAACGACATCATGCGCGCCAGTCAGATTGCGCGGAACATGGTGACCAAGTGGGGGCTGTCCGAAAAGCTGGGACCGTTGATGTACGCCGAAGAAGAGGGCGAGGTTTTCCTGGGACGCAGTGCTGGCAGCCAGCATGCTAGCCTGTCTGCGGAAACCGCCAAGCTGATCGACTCCGAAGTGCGTAGCATCATCGACCAGTGCTATGGCACCGCCAAGCAGATCCTCACGGATAACCGCGACAAGCTGGATGCGATGGCCGATGCCTTGATGAAGTATGAAACCATCGATGCCGAGCAGATCGACGACATCATGGCTGGTCGTACCCCTCGCGAGCCTCGTGATTGGGAGGGCGGTTCGGGTACCACGCCTCCGGTGGTGCAGAATGAGCGTCCAGAGACACCGATCGGCGGCCCGGCTGCTGACCACTAAGGTTTGAAATGACTTCTATGTCGTCCTCGACCCGGTTGCCTTGCGGCAACCGGGTTCTTGATTTGGCCCATACGCATGTCATGGGCATTCTTAATGTCACTCCCGATTCCTTCTCCGATGGTGGTCGTTTCAGTCAGCTGGATGCTGCCTTGCGCCATGCCGAGGGCATGGTGCAGGCGGGCGCGACGCTCATCGATGTGGGGGGCGAGTCCACTCGTCCTGGTGCACGAGCGGTATCGCCGCTTGAAGAGCTTGAGCGGGTAGCGCCTATCGTCGAGCGCATCCATCGTGAACTGGATGTCATTATTTCGGTCGATACCTCCACGCCTGCGGTCATGCGCGAAACTGCGCGCCTGGGCGCGGGTTTGATCAACGATGTTCGATCGTTGCGACGGGATGGCGCGCTGGATGCGGCGGCGGCTACAGGTTTGCCAGTCTGCCTTATGCATATGCTCGGTGAGCCTGGCGATATGCAGGACAATCCGCAGTATCGGGATGTGACCAAGGAAGTGGGTGAATTCCTTGCAGAGCGTATGGCTCAGTGTGCGGCAGTGGGTATTGGGGCGGAGCGGATCATTCTGGATCCAGGTTTTGGCTTCGCGAAGACCCTGCAGCACAACTTGAGCTTGTTCAAGCATATGGATGCCCTGCATGCCCTTGGTCAGCCTTTGCTGGTTGGCGTTTCGCGAAAGAGCATGATAGGTCAGGCATTGAGTCGCCCTGTCGGAGAGCGTCTGTATGGCGGGCTGGCTCTTGCTGCTTTGGCAATGTCCAAAGGGGCAAAGATCCTGCGGGTCCATGATGTGGTCGAGACGGTGGATGTCGTGCGGATGATTACAGCTGTGGAATCAGCCGAATAAGAATGATGGAGCACTTATGAGCAAAAAATACTTTGGCACCGACGGCATTCGCGGTCGTGTGGGTGTGTACCCTATTACTCCCGATTTCATGCTCAAGCTGGGCTGGGCCGCAGGTATGGCTTTCCGCAGCATGGGCGCCTGTCGCGTGTTGGTGGGTAAAGATACGCGGATTTCCGGTTACATGTTCGAATCCGCGCTTGAAGCGGGCCTGTCCGCTGCCGGTGCGGATGTGATGCTGCTGGGCCCGATGCCCACTCCTGCCATCGCCTACCTGACCCGCACTTTCCATGCCGAGGCAGGGATTGTGATCAGTGCGTCGCATAATCCTCACGATGACAACGGCATCAAGTTCTTCTCGGGTGAAGGCACCAAGCTCCCCGATGAAGTTGAGCTGATGATCGAGGAGTTGCTGGACGCGCCGATGACCGTGGTGGAGTCGAGCAAGCTGGGCAAGGTCTCGCGCATCAATGATGCCTCGGGCCGTTACATCGAATTCTGTAAGAGCAGCGTTCCTTCCAGTACCAGCTTTGCGGGTCTGAAGATTGTTGTCGATTGTGCCCATGGCGCAACCTACAAGGTGGCGCCAAGCGTTTTCCGTGAGTTGGGTGCTGAGGTGGTGGTGCTCTCCGCACAACCTAATGGCCTGAACATCAACGACAATTGCGGTTCGACCCATATGGGGCAGTTGCAGGCTGCGGTATTGGCCGAGCACGCCGACCTGGGTATCGCCTTTGATGGTGATGGCGACCGGGTACTGATGGTCGACCATACAGGCGCCATCGTCGACGGCGACGAACTGTTGTTCATCATCGCCCGGGACCTGCATGCGCGTAACAAGCTGCAGGGCGGCGTGGTCGGTACCTTGATGAGCAATCTGGGCCTTGAGTTGGCCTTGGCTGACCTGGGTATTCCATTCGTACGCGCCAATGTTGGCGACCGTTATGTCATTGCCGAGCTGCTTGAGCGCCAATGGCTGGTAGGTGGTGAAAACTCCGGCCATATCGTGTGCTTCCAGCACACCACCACCGGTGATGCGATCATTGCTGCCCTGCAGGTGCTGATGGCGCTGAAGCGACGTGATGAAGGGCTGGCGCAGTCGCGTCAGGCGCTGCGCAAATGTCCGCAGGTTCTGGTCAATGTGCGCTTTGGTGGCGGAGCCAATCCCGTCGAGCATCCTGCTGTGAAAGAGGCCTGCGCGCGCGTTACTACCGCGATGGCCGGGCGTGGGCGAGTGTTGCTGCGCAAGTCGGGTACCGAGCCTTTGGTTCGCGTCATGGTCGAAGGTGACGATGAAGCCCAGGTCCGTGGCTATGCTGACGAACTGGCAAAACTGGTTGCGGAAGTTTCTGCCTGATTTCGGCTTGCCAGTGTTGATGCGGTTGGGTAACATCTGCGCCCACTTTGACCGACGAGGTACAGCATGCGTCGCCCTATGGTAGCTGGTAACTGGAAAATGCACGGTACCCGCGCCAGCGTCGCTGAGCTGATCAATGGCCTGCGTCATCTGGCCTTGCCTAGCGGTGTTGATGTCGCGGTATTCCCGCCTTGCTTGTATATCAATCAAGTGATTGATGGCTTGAAAGGCAAGTCGATTTCGGTCGGCGCGCAGAACTCTGCGGTGGAACCCATGCAAGGTGCGCTGACAGGAGAAATCGCTCCGAGTCAGCTGGTGGATGCAGGTTGTTCCCTGGTGCTGGTTGGGCATTCCGAGCGTCGCCTGATGATGGGTGAGCGTGACGGTACGCTGAATCGCAAATTCGCAGCAGCACAGGCTTGTGGTTTGACGCCGGTCTTGTGTGTAGGGGAAACCCTTGAGCAGCGCGAGGCCGGGAAGACTCTTGAGGTTGTCGGGCGTCAGCTGGGCAGCATCATCGAAGAGTTGGGTGTTGGTGCGTTTGCCAATGCCGTTATCGCTTACGAGCCGGTCTGGGCCATTGGTACCGGGCTGACTGCTTCGCCGCAACAGGCCCAGGATGTGCACGCAGCCATCCGGGCGCAGTTGGCGGCAGAGAATTCTGAAGTGGCACGAGGTGTGCGGCTTCTATACGGCGGCAGCGTGAAGGCGGCCAATGCGGTCGAACTGTTCGGCATGCCGGATATCGATGGGGGGCTCATTGGTGGAGCTTCCCTGAATGCAGATGAGTTCGGTGCGATCTGTCGCGCCGCGGGAAACTGAAAAAATGCTGGAAACAGTCGTAGTCGTTTTTCATCTGCTGGGTGCGCTGGGCGTAGTAGCTCTGGTATTGCTGCAGCAGGGTAAAGGTGCGGACGCTGGCGCGTCTTTCGGAGCAGGTGCTTCAAATACTGTGTTCGGAAGCCAAGGTTCCTCTACCTTTCTTAGTAAGTTTACTGCTATACTTGCCGCAGGTTTTTTCATAACCAGCTTAGGGTTAGGTTACTTTGCTAAAGAGAAAGCTCACGAGCTGACTCAAGTAGGTTTGCCAGATCCAGCGGTGCTTGAAGCGCCAAAGCAAAAACCGGCTTCTGATGATGTCCCGGTGCTCCAGGAGCAAAAGTCGGCAACCAATGCGACTGACGTACCTCCAGCTCAAGAGCAGAAGTAAGAAGAGTTTCACGCAGTAACGTAGTCTATGCCGAGGTGGTGGAATTGGTAGACACGCAACCTTGAGGTGGTTGTGCCCATAGGGTGTAGGGGTTCGAGTCCCCTTCTCGGTACCAATTATCAGGAGAGCCCGCTGTTGCGGGCTTTCTTGTAGGTGGAAGGTTACATTGACCCAAAAAGGGATCGGTCGTATACTTCCGCCCCAGCTTTGTCGCGGGGTGGAGCAGTCTGGTAGCTCGTCGGGCTCATAACCCGAAGGTCGTCGGTTCAAATCCGGCCCCCGCAACCAGTTTTAGCGGAGCCCCTTTTCAGGGGCTTTTTGTTAGCTGGACACTTTACAACGCCGCTATTCAACGGCGTTTCCGGGATGGGCGCTTCGCCCATTTTTTATTTGCACAAGCATGCACGAGGGGGTTCAGGTGTCGAGCAAGCTAGAACAGTTGCAGGCCTTGTTGGCCCCGGTGGTCGTGGCCCTTGGCTATGAATGCTGGGGTATCGAGTTTTCGGCTCAAGGTCGCCACTCACTGTTGCGCGTTTATATCGATAAAGAAGGCGGTGTGCTGGTGGACGACTGTGCCATCGTCAGCCGTCAGATCAGCGGCGTTCTGGATGTCGAAGATCCGATCTCCGTTGAATACACCCTTGAAGTTTCCTCTCCTGGCATGGAACGCCCGCTGTTCACCCTTGAACAGTTTGCCAAGTATGTCGGTGAACAAGTGAAGATCAAGCTGCGCTCGCCTTTTGAAGGTCGGCGTAATTTTCAGGGCCTTCTCCGCGGGGTGGAGGAGCAGGACGTCGTGGTGCAGGTGGAAGACCATGAGTTTCTGTTGCCGATCGACATGATCGACAAGGCCCACATAATTCCCAGTTTTGACTGAGACGCGGATCCCGCGGATCCAATGGCTTGCGAAAGGCGAGGCGTACGATGAGCAAAGAAGTACTGCTGGTTGTTGAGTCGGTATCCAATGAAAAGGGTGTACCGGCAAGCGTAATTTTTGAAGCGCTGGAGCTGGCTCTGGCCACTGCTACCAAAAAGCGTTTTGAGGACGAAGTCGATCTGCGTGTGGAAATCAATCGCCACACCGGTGCTTACGAGACTTTCCGTCGCTGGACGGTAGTCGAGGAAGCTGATCTGGACGATCCGGCTGTGGAAACCTGGCCGAGCAAGGTCCAGGAAACCCATCCGGGCGCCAAAGTCGGTGATGTCGTCGAAGAAAAGATCGAGTCGATCGAGTTCGGCCGCATTGCTGCGCAGACCGCCAAACAGGTCATCGTGCAGAAAGTCCGCGAAGCCGAGCGTGCTCAAGTCGTTGACGCCTACCGCGAGCGCCTGGGTGAAATCATCTCCGGCACCGTGAAAAAAGTGACTCGCGACAACGTGATCGTCGACCTGGGTAACAACGCCGAAGCGCTGTTGGCCCGTGAAGACATCATTTCCCGCGAGACTTTCCGTGTCGGCGTGCGTCTTCGCGCGCTGCTCAAGGAAATCCGCACCGAGAACCGCGGCCCGCAGCTGATCCTGTCGCGTACCGCGCCGGAAATGCTGATCGAGCTGTTCCGTATCGAAGTGCCGGAAATCGCCGAAGGCCTGATCGAAGTCATGGCCGCTTCCCGTGATCCGGGTTCGCGCGCCAAGATCGCGGTCCGTTCCAAAGACAAGCGCATTGACCCTCAGGGTGCGTGCATTGGCATGCGCGGTTCGCGCGTCCAGGCCGTTTCCGGTGAGTTGGGCGGTGAGCGTGTGGATATCGTCCTGTGGGACGACAACCCGGCGCAGTTCGTGATCAACGCCATGTCGCCGGCCGAAGTCGCGGCAATTATCGTCGACGAAGATGCCCATGCCATGGACATCGCCGTTGGCGCAGACAATCTGGCTCAGGCCATCGGTCGCGGTGGTCAGAACGTGCGTCTGGCTAGCCAGTTGACTGGCTGGACCCTGAACGTGATGACCGAATCGGACATCCAGGCTAAGCAGCAAGCTGAAACCGGCGACATCCTGCGCAACTTCATCGAAGAGCTGGAAGTCGATGAAGAACTGGCACAGGTGCTGGTTGATGAAGGTTTCACCAGCCTGGAAGAGATTGCCTACGTACCGTTGGAAGAAATGCTCAACATCGACGGCTTTGACGAAGACATCGTCAACGAGCTTCGCGCTCGTGCCAAGGATCGCTTGTTGACTAAAGCCATCGCTACTGAGGAAAAGCTGGCAGACGCCCATCCGGCCGAAGACCTGCTCTCGCTTGAGGGTATGGACAAGGATTTGGCGATGGAACTGGCGGTGCGCGGCGTAATTACCCGCGAAGACCTGGCCGAGCAGTCTATTGACGACCTGCTCGACATCGACGGCATTGACGATGATCGTGCCGGCAAGTTGATCATGGCCGCCCGAGCCCATTGGTTCGAGTAATAGGCGCGGCCTGAGGAGAGAAGTGCATGACGCAAGTCACGGTGAAACAACTGGCCGATGAGGTCAAAACACCGGTAGAGCGCCTGTTGCAGCAGATGCGTGAGGCAGGTCTGCCGCACACCGCCGCCGAGGAACATGTGACCGACAGTGAGAAGCAATCCTTGCTGACTCACTTGAAGAGCAGCCACAAGGCGAAAGTGGAAGAACCGCGCAAGATCACTTTGCAGCGTAAAACCACCAGCACCCTGCGTGTTGCCGGCAGCAAAAGCATCAGCGTTGAAGTACGCAAGAAGAAAGTCTTCGTACAACGCAGCCCGGAAGAAATCGAAGCCGAGCGCCAGCGTGAACTGGAAGAACGTCGCGCAGTAGAAAATGCTGCACGTCAGAAGGCTGAAGAAGAAGCCAAGCGTCGCGCCGAAGAAGAAGCGCGTCGCCAGCCTGCTGCTGCGCAACCTGCTGCCGTTGAAGCGGTCGCCGCCCCTGCGGTGGTTGCCGAACCGATTGTTGAAGACGTCCCTGTTGTCGCTCCAGCGCCGGTCGCTGAAGTGCGCAAGAAGGACGAGCAGCGTCGCCCGGACAAGAGCCGTAACGACGACAACCGTCGTGGTGGCGATGGCGAGCGTAAAAACGCTCCGCATCGTGCTTCCGTCAAGGAAAAGGCTCCGGCTCCACGCGTTGCCCCACGTACTACCGACGAAGAAAGCGATGGCTTCCGTCGTGGTGGTCGCGGCAAGGCCAAGCTGAAGAAGCGTAACGCTCACGGCTTCCAGAGCCCGACCGGCCCTGTCATTCGTGAAGTGAAGATCGGCGAAACCATCACTGTTGGCGATCTCGCCCAGCAGATGTCGGTCAAGGCTGCCGAAATCATCAAGTTCATGTTCAAGCTGGGCACCCCGGCCACCATCAACCAGGTACTGGACCAGGAAACTGCCCAGTTGGTTGCTGAAGAGCTGGGCCACAAAGTGACCCTGATCAGCGACACCGCCCTGGAAGATTCCCTGGCCGAGTCCCTGAAGTTCGAAGGTGAAGCAGTTCCTCGTGCGCCGGTAGTGACCGTAATGGGTCACGTTGACCACGGTAAGACTTCGCTGCTCGACTACATCCGTCGTGCCAAGGTAGCGGCTGGCGAAGCCGGCGGCATCACCCAGCACATCGGTGCGTACCACGTTGAAACCGAACGCGGCATGGTCACCTTCCTCGACACCCCGGGTCACGCCGCGTTTACCGCCATGCGTGCTCGTGGTGCCAAGGCGACCGACATCGTGATCCTGGTGGTTGCAGCGGACGACGGCGTGATGCCGCAGACCGTTGAAGCTGTTCAGCACGCCCAGGCGGCTGGCGTACCTCTGGTGGTCGCGGTGAACAAGATCGACAAGCCGGGTGCCGACCTCGATCGCATCCGTAGCGAACTGTCGGTTCACGGCGTGACGTCCGAAGACTGGGGTGGCGACACTCCATTCGTTCCGGTTTCGGCGAAGATGGGTACCGGTGTCGACGAATTGCTCGAAGCCGTACTGCTGCAGGCCGAAGTTCTCGAACTGACCGCCACGCCTTCGGCTCCTGGCCGTGGCGTCGTGGTTGAGTCGCGTCTCGACAAGGGCCGTGGCCCGGTGGCGACCGTACTGGTTCAGGACGGTACCCTGCGTCAAGGCGACATGGTGCTGGTCGGCTCGAACTATGGCCGCGTGCGCGCCATGCTCGACGAGAACGGCAAGCCGATCAAGGAAGCAGGTCCGGCCATTCCGGTCGAGATCCTCGGCCTGGACGGTACCCCGGACGCTGGCGACGAGATGAGCGTGGTTGCCGACGAGAAGAAAGCCCGTGAAGTGGCTCTGTTCCGTCAAGGCAAGTTCCGTGAAGTCAAACTGGCTCGCGCTCACGCCGGCAAGCTGGAAAACATCTTCGAAAGCATGGGCCAGGAAGAGAAGAAGACGCTCAACATCGTCCTCAAATCCGACGTCCGTGGTTCGCTGGAAGCTCTGCAAGGCGCTCTGAACGGCCTGGGCAACGACGAAGTGCAAGTGCGCGTAGTTGGCGGCGGCGTCGGTGGTATCACCGAAAGCGACGCCAACCTGGCCCTGGCTTCCAACGCTGTACTGTTCGGCTTCAACGTGCGTGCCGATGCCGGCGCTCGCAAGATCGTCGAGCAGGAAGGTCTGGATATGCGTTACTACAACGTGATCTACGACATCATCGAAGACGTCAAGAAAGCCCTGACCGGTATGCTGGGCAGCGACGTTCGGGAGAACATCCTGGGTGTTGCCGAGGTTCGTGACGTGTTCCGTTCGCCGAAGTTTGGCGCGATCGCCGGTTGCATGGTGATCGAAGGTGTCGTTCACCGTAACCGTCCAATCCGTGTACTGCGTGAAGACATCGTTATCTTCGAAGGCGAGCTGGAATCCCTGCGCCGCTTCAAGGATGACGCTTCCGAAGTGCGTGCCGGCATGGAATGCGGTATCGGCGTGAAGAGCTACAACGACGTCAAAGTCGGCGACAAGATCGAAGTCTTCGAGAAGGTTCAGGTTGCTCGCAGCCTCTAACTCGCGCACTTCAAGAGCCATGATGGGCAGCCGCATGCAAATGCACGGCGCATCGTCCGGACTCTAAACGCAACGCCCGGTCTGGCTTCTGTCAGGCCGGGCGTTTGCCGCTTTCAGACCTTGCGGGTTTCACCGCGAGGCAGCAACAGGTAACAAGACATGGCAAAAGAATACAGCCGTACCCAACGCATCGGCGACCAGATGCAGCGTGAGCTCGCTCAGCTGATCCGTCGTGAAGTCAAAGATCCGCGCGTCGGCCTGGTCACCATCACCGCCGTTGAAGTCAGTCGTGACGTTGGTCACGCCAAGATTTTCATCACCGTGATGGGCCAGGACAACGCTGACGATATCGCCCAGAGCATCAAGGTACTCAACTCGGCCGCCGGCTTCCTGCGTATGCAACTGGCTCGCGAGATGAAGTTGCGCAGCGTTCCACAGCTGCACTTCCACTACGACGAAAGTGTCGTGCGGGGCGCGCATCTGTCGGCCCTGATCGAGCGCGCCGTGGCCGAAGACAGCCAGCACGCCGCTGAACCCGAAGACGCCAAGGAGTAAGCGGTGGCTCAGGTCAAGCGTATCCGTCGTAACGTCAGCGGTATCATCCTGCTCGACAAGCCGCTGGGGTTCACCTCCAACGCGGCGCTGCAGAAAGTCCGCTGGTTGCTCAACGCCGAAAAGGCCGGGCATACCGGCAGCCTCGATCCCCTGGCCACCGGCGTGTTGCCGTTGTGCTTTGGCGAGGCGACCAAGTTCTCGCAATACCTGCTCGATTCCGACAAGGGGTACGAAACCCTGATGCAGTTGGGCAAGACCACCACCACGGCCGATGCCGAGGGTGAAGTCCTGCAGACTCGCGAAGTGACCGTTGGTCGCGCCGATATTGAAGCGGTGTTGCCGGAATTTCGCGGGCAAATCAGCCAGATACCGCCGATGTACTCGGCCCTCAAGCGTGATGGCCAGCCACTTTACAAGCTGGCCCGTGCAGGCGAAGTGGTGGAGCGCGAAGCGCGTTCTGTTACTATTGCGCGCTTGGAATTACTGGCCTTTGAAGGCGATACTGCGCGGCTAGCGGTGGACTGCAGTAAAGGCACCTATATCCGGACCCTGGTGGAGGATATCGGTGAGAAGCTGGGTTGTGGTGCTTACGTCGCGGAACTGCGTCGCACCCAGGCCGGTCCTTTCAGTCTGGCCCAGACCGTCACGCTGGAAGAGCTTGAGGCGGTACATGCCGAAGGCGGCAATGAAGCGGTGGATCGCTTCCTGATGCCATCGGACAGCGGCCTGCTGGATTGGCCACTGCTGCAGTTCTCGGAGCACAGCGCGTTCTACTGGCTCAACGGCCAGCCGGTACGGGCTCCCGATGCACCGAAGTTCGGCATGGTGCGGGTACAGGATCACAACGGTCGCTTTATCGGTATCGGTGAAGTGAGCGAAGACGGGCGCATCGCGCCGCGTCGACTGATTCGGTCGGAATGACCGGAACCAGCCTGTGTAACAGCAGGCTGGAGAGGGTGGCTGTTAACAGGCACGGTCACAGCTCATTTATAGATACAGGGATTTGTCCCTGGCCTGTTGGTGGCGTTTCTCGGAACGTTGCCTTTTGAGAGGAAAGCCAAATGGCACTCAGCGTTGAAGAAAAAGCTCAAATCGTAACCGACTACCAGCAAGCTGTTGGTGACACTGGTTCGCCAGAAGTGCAAGTTGCACTGCTGACCGCCAACATCAACAAACTGCAAGGTCACTTCAAGGCCAACGGTAAAGACCACCACTCCCGTCGTGGTCTGATCCGCATGGTTAACCAGCGTCGTAAGCTGCTGGACTACCTGAAAGGCAAAGATCTGAGCCGCTACAGCGCTCTGATCGGTCGCCTGGGTCTGCGTCGCTAATCAGCGATTGCGCTAGAGGTTGGTTGTTTGCCGTGCGTCAGTGGGTTCCCCGCAGGCGCATGGCAGGCTCCCAGCCTCAAGTTTTATCTGGACAGTAGTTTTACCTGGACAATCTGGCCGGGCCGATTCCCGGAATTGCCCAAGAATTTCGCAAGAAACCAGTTCCCCCAAGAGCCACAAAGAAGGTAGGACACCGTGAACCCGGTAATCAAAAAATTCCAGTTCGGTCAGTCGACCGTTACCCTCGAGACTGGCCGTATCGCCCGTCAGGCCTCCGGCGCAGTATTGGTCACCGTTGACGACGACGTCAGCGTATTGGTGACCGTGGTTGGCGCCAAGCAAGCCGATCCAGGCAAGGGTTTCTTCCCTCTGTCTGTTCACTACCAGGAAAAGACTTACGCTGCCGGTAAGATCCCTGGCGGTTTCTTCAAGCGTGAAGGCCGTCCTTCCGAGAAAGAAACCCTGACCTCGCGTCTGATCGACCGTCCGATCCGCCCTCTGTTCCCAGAAGGCTTCATGAACGAAGTGCAGGTTGTCTGCACCGTGGTTTCCACCAGCAAGAAGACCGATCCGGACATCGCTGCGATGATCGGTACCTCGGCTGCCCTGGCGATCTCCGGCATTCCTTTCGACGGTCCGATCGGCGCTGCCCGCGTTGCTTTCCACGAAAGCACCGGCTACCTGCTGAACCCGACTTACGAACAACTGGCTGCTTCGAGCCTGGACATGGTCGTGGCCGGTACCGAAGAAGCGGTACTGATGGTTGAATCGGAAGCCAAAGAGCTGACCGAAGACCAGATGCTGGGCGCCGTACTGTTCGCCCACGACGAATTCCAGGCTGTTATCCAGGCCGTCAAAGAGCTGGCTGCCGAAGCCGCCAAGCCAACCTGGGACTGGGCTCCTGCTCCAGAAGCCACCGACCTGCTGGGCGCTATCCGCTCCGAGTTCGGCGAAGCGATCTCCCAGGCCTACACCATCACCGTCAAGGCCGACCGTTATGCTCGCCTGGGCGAGTTGAAAGACCAGGTCGTCGCCAAGCTGTCCGGTGAAGAAGGCCAGCCTTCCGCCAGCGACGTCAAAGCCGCTTTCGGTGAAATCGAATACCGCACCGTTCGCGAAAACATCGTTAACGGCAAGCCACGTATCGACGGTCGCGACACCCGCACCGTGCGTCCGCTGAACATCGAAGTCGGCGTTCTGCCGAAGACCCACGGTTCGGCTCTGTTCACCCGTGGGGAGACTCAGGCCCTGGTAGTCGCGACTCTGGGTACTGCCCGTGACGCGCAGTTGCTGGACACCCTGGAAGGCGAGAAAAAAGACCCCTTCATGCTGCACTACAACTTCCCTCCGTTCTCGGTGGGCGAGTGTGGTCGCATGGGCGGCGCTGGTCGTCGTGAAATCGGTCACGGCCGTCTGGCCCGTCGTTCGGTCCAGGCCATGCTGCCAGCCGCCGACGTGTTCCCCTACACCATCCGCGTAGTATCGGAAATCACCGAGTCCAACGGTTCCAGCTCCATGGCTTCCGTTTGCGGTGCTTCCCTGGCGCTGATGGACGCTGGTGTGCCGATGAAGGCACCGGTTGCCGGTATCGCCATGGGCCTGGTTAAAGAGGGCGAGAAATTTGCCGTTCTGACCGACATCCTGGGTGACGAAGACCACCTGGGCGACATGGACTTCAAGGTAGCCGGTACCGCCAAAGGCGTCACCGCGCTGCAGATGGACATCAAGATCAAAGGCATCACCGAAGAAATCATGGAGATCGCCCTGGGCCAGGCCCTGGAAGCTCGCCTGAACATCCTCGGCCAGATGAACCAGATCATTGGCCAGTCGCGTACCGAACTGTCGGCCAACGCTCCGACCATGATCGCGATGAAGATCGACACCGACAAAATCCGTGATGTCATCGGTAAAGGCGGCGCGACCATCCGTGCTATCTGCGAAGAGACCAAGGCTTCGATCGACATCGAAGACGACGGCTCGATCAAGATCTTCGGCGAAACCAAGGAAGCCGCAGAAGCCGCGCGTCAGCGCGTTCTGGGCATCACCGCGGAAGCCGAGATCGGCAAGATCTACGTTGGCAAGGTTGAGCGCATCGTCGACTTCGGCGCATTCGTCAACATCCTGCCTGGCAAGGACGGTCTGGTTCACATCTCCATGCTGAGCGATGCTCGCGTCGAGAAAGTGACCGACATCCTGAAAGAAGGTCAGGAAGTGGAAGTGCTGGTACTGGACGTGGACAACCGCGGCCGTATCAAGCTGTCCATCAAAGACGTGGCAGCAGCCAAGGCTTCGGGCGTTTAACACGACCGCAGCATTGAGCTGAACAAGCAAACGCCCCGACTGGTTCGGGGCGTTTTGCTATCTGCCGGTTTTCCTCCCGCCGCAATCTTTTGTAGGAGCGAGCTTGCTCGCGATCCGATATCAAGGGCGCCAACAGCCCCGAAGGCGACCGCTGCGCGGTCATCGCGAGCAAGCTCGCTCCTACATAGGGAGGCGATATGGCAAAACCCCGGTCCCGGTGCTAGGTTTAGCCCAGCGCCCGTGTAGCTCAGCCGGTAGAGCAGCGCACTCGTAACGCGAAGGTCGCAGGTTCGATTCCTGTCTCGGGCACCAATCAAGCCATCCATGAAGGTCTGTCAGACACCTGCAAATCCCGCCCGGCGCGGGTTTTGTCGCTTCTGGGGGGCCAGATGATTCATGGATACCGTGGCCCCAAGACCCTGTTCATTCCTCCTCAAGCGCCCCAACCAGCCAGTCGCAGAAACTGCGGGTAAGGGCGTCGCCTTCGCTGTCGCGGTGCACCAGCCAGCTCCAGTTCGGGCCGCGCACAGTCTGCTCCGCCAGCGCCACTAACAGTCCCTGATCCCGGGCGCGGCCGGCCAGCAGCTGGCTGACGAGGGCTATCCCCAGGCCTTGGCTGGCGGCGTCCAGCAGCAGGCCGGGGTCGGAGAAGTTCAGACCCTGGCTGTGCTGGCCGACATCGATACCGCCCTGTACCTGCCAATGGCTCCAGTCCATCTCACGCTCGCCGTGCAGGGTGGTGCGCGCATCCGCTGCCTGTTCCAGCAAGGCGGGATGGCAGGCCGGGTACAGGCGGTCCTCCAGCAACACGCGAAAGCTGCATTCGGCCTGGGCGCTGAGGTCGTCGCGCACGGCGATGTCGATGGTCTGGGTGGCCATGTCCGGCGTTTCGTCGGTGGTCAGCAGCCAGAGATCAACCTGCGGATGAAGCCGGTGAAAGTCCGCCAGGCGCGGCACCAGCCAGTGGCGGGCGAAGGCCGGGGTGGTGTTGACCACCAGTTGGTTGGGTTTGCGGTACTGGTCCAGGCGACGGATGCCTACGGCCAGTTGCTGCAGCAGCGACTGGGTGGTGCTGAGCAGGTCGAAGCCGGCATCGGTCAGCGCCACGCTGCGGCCGTTGCGGAAGAACAGCGGCTGTTCGAGGAAGCTTTCCAGGCTGCGAATCTGCTGGCTGATGGCCGACTGGGTGAGGTGCAGCTCTTCGGCGGCCTTGTGGAAGCTGCCCAGGCGGGCGGCGGCTTCGAAGCCGCGCAGGGCATTCAGGGGTGGCCAGTGTTTAAGCATGATCGATAAGCTCAGCTAATCAGGATTCGACAAAATCTATCGTTTGTTCGGTCGTTTTTACAGGCCTAGCATACAAGTCATGACCGCGGTCGCGGTTTTCAGTAATAACAAAATCTTAACTGAAGGCACTTGTATGCAATTCAACGATGCGCAGAACGGCTGGCTCATGCCCGCCGAATGGGTACAGCACGCCGCCTCCTGGATGGCTTTCCCCCATAACCAGGCCCTGTGGGAAACCAGCTGGGGAGTGACCCTGGCCGATGTGCAGGTCGACTTCGCCCGTGTGGCCAACGCCATCGCCCGTTTCGAACCAGTGAAGATGGTGGTCGACCCCTGCGCAGTGACGCGAGCCCGTGAGTTGTGTGGCGCGAATATCGAACTGGTCGAACTGGCGATCAACGATAGCTGGTGCCGCGATTCCGGTCCGAGTTTCGTCTGCCATCCGCGCCTGGGCACGGCCGGGGTCAACTGGCGTTTCAACGCCTGGGGCGGCAAATCGGCCTTCGACCTGGACCAAAGCCTGGCGCGGCGTATTCTCGACAACCTCGGCCTGCAATGCTTCGACACATCGCTGACCAACGAAGGCGGCGCCATCCATGTGGACGGGCAGGGCACCCTGATCACCACCGAATCGGTGCTGCTCAACGGCAACCGCAACCCCGGCATGAGCAAGGCCGAAATGGAGGAAATCTTCACGCGTCTGCTGGGCGTGAAGAAAACCATCTGGCTGCCCGGCGACCCCGACTACGTGACCGGCGACATGACCGATGGCCACGTCGACGGCGTCTGCGCCTTTGCCCGGCCCGGTGCGCTGCTGGTGGACGCGACCCGGGATTCCTCTTCGGTGTATGCCGAAGTCGTGCGCGAGAACCGCCGCGCCCTGGAACTGGCCACCGATGCCCTGGGGCGTCGCTTCGAAATGCTCGAACTCTTCGAAGCCAGCGACGCCGTGGACCAGGAGGCCGAGGTGTTCTGCGCGTCCTACACCAATTTCTACATCGCCAATGGCGCGATCATCATGCCGGCCTACGGTATCGCTGCCGACGACGAGGCGGCGGCGACCCTGCGCCTGGCTTTCCCCGGGCGTGAGGTGGTGCCGGTGCGGATCAACCAGTTGGCCCACGGCGGCGGCGGTGTGCATTGCATCACCCAGCAGCAACCGGCCTGGCCGCTGAAGGGGTAATGCCATGACTCATCTGACCGTCGCCACCACCCAGTTCGCCTGCAGCTGGAACCTGGAGGACAACCTCGACCAGGCCGAGCAACTGGTGCGGGACGCCGCTGCCAAGGGCGCGCAATTGATCCTCCTGCAGGAGCTGTTCGCCACCCCGTACTTCTGCATCGAGCAGGACCACAAGCACCTGGCCCTGGCCCAGGAATATGGCAAAAGCACCGTGCTCAAGCGCTTCGCCGATCTTGCCCGGGAGCTGGGCGTGGTGCTGCCGCTGAGCTGGTTCGAGCGCGCCGGCAACGCCTTCTTCAACTCGCTGGCGGTGGCCGATGCCGACGGCCGCTTGCTTGGCGTCTACCGCAAGACCCACATCCCCAACGCCATCGGCTACCAGGAGAAGGAGTACTTCAGCCCCGGCGATACCGGCTTCCGCGTCTGGGACACCGCTTTCGGTCGGATAGGCGTGGGCATCTGCTGGGACCAGTGGTTCCCCGAGACCGCCCGCTGCCTGGCCTTGATGGGCGCCGAGGTGCTGCTCTATCCCACCGCCATCGGCTCCGAGCCGGGCGCCGCCGGGCTGGATTCGCGCGACCACTGGCAACTGACCCAGCGTGGCCATGCTGCCGCCAACATCCTGCCGGTGATAGCGGCCAACCGTATCGGGCAAGAGGTGGCGACCACCGATCCGCAGCTGCGGATGGAGTTCTACGGCTCGTCCTTTATCACCGATCACAAGGGCAAGCTGCTGGCCGAGGCCGACCGTGACACCAGGGGCGTGTTGATACAGCGGCTGGACCTCGGCGCCATGGCCGACGAGCGCCTGAGCTGGGGCATCTACCGGGATCGCCGCCCGGAAATGTACGGCCCGCTGCTGGGGCTGGACGGTCGCCAAACCCACCAACACTGGCAGCGCCAGGGGGCCTGAAGATGAATCTCATCAAGACGCTGTCGGTGCTTGCGCTGGGCCTTGGCCTGGGCTGCACGCAATTCGCCGCGCAGGCCGAGGACAAGGTCCTGCGGCTGTACAACTGGGCGGACTACTTCGCCCCGCAGACCCTCGCTGCCTTCACTCGCGAGACCGGTATCCAGGTCATCTACGACGTGATGGACAGCAGCGAGACGCTGGAAGCCAAGATGATGTCCGGCCACAGTGGCTATGACCTGATCTTCCCCGGCGACACCGTGGCCGAACGCCTGATGCGCGCCGGTGCCCTGCAGAAGCTCGACCAGGGCAAGCTCGAGCACCTGGATGACATCGAGCCCGGCTTGCGCTCGTTGCAGGCCCGTTATCCGCACTCGCGGCATGCCACCGTGCCCTACACCTGGGGCACCATCGGCCTGACCTGGAACCAGGCGATGATCGACAAGCGTCTGAATAATGCGCCGGTGAACAGCCTGGATATGATCTTCAAGCCCGAGATCGCGGCGAAGTTCGCCGACTGCGGCATCTCCATGATCGACTCGCCCGACGAAGTGCTGGCCGTGGTGCTCAACTACCTCGGTCACGACCCGCGCAGCAGCAAGCCGGACGAACTGGCCGAGGCGGTGGCGCTGCTCAAGGGCATCAAGCCGTACATCCGCAAGTTCCAGTCGCAGCCGGTGACCCAGCTGGTCAATGGCGATATCTGCCTGTCCCTTGGCTACAGCGGCGACATGACCCAGGCCCAGCGTACCGCCGACGAGGCCGGCAAGGGGACGCGCTTTGAGTACCGCATTCCGCGGGAGGGCACCACGGTATGGATGGACACCATGGCCATCCCGGCCGATGCCCGCCACCCGGAATACGCCTATGCGCTGATCAATTTCATCATGCGCCCGCAGAACATGGCGGCGATCAGCAATGCCACCGGCTATCCCACCTCCAGCACCAAGGCCAGGCCGATGGTGGCGGCCGACATGCGCAATAATCCAGATATCTATGTGGACGAGGCCACCTACGGACGGCTGATCCCTGGCAAGGACATTGCGCAGCGCGACATGCGGGCGCGAATGCGCGCCTGGACTACCTTCAAGACCAGCCTTCACGACTGAAGCCGCCAGCTACCAGAGCAGGGCGGGCACCCGGTAACCGGGTGGCCACGCCCTTCAAGATTCACTCAACAGAGAACACCCCATGTCTACACGCCGTGACTTCATCAAGCAGCTGATGGCGGCCAGCGGAGTCGGTGCTGCCGCCTCCCTTGGCCTCGGCTTCGGCGCCCCGCGAATTTTCGCCGCCCCGGCCGGCAACTGGTACATGCCCGACGAGCACGGCCCGCAGGAGCGGGTGATCCTGGCTTTCGGCGCGTCGTCCCGGGTCTGGGAGGATTGGGCGGGCGCGGTGAACGACACCATCGCCCTGCTGGCCAGGACCATCGCCAAGTACCAGCCGGTGACTGTGCTGTGCCGCGCCAACCAGCTGTCATTGGCCAAGAGCAAGTGTGGCACCAGCAATATCGATTTCCTGACCCTGTCGCTGGACGACGTCTGGGTGCGCGACTACGGCGGCTGCTTCGTGGTCGACGGCGCGGGCGGCCTGGGCCTGGTGGACTTCAACTTCAATGGCTGGGGCGACAAGCAGACCTCGGCCAACGACACCCGCGTGGCCGACACCTTGAGCGAGGAGATGGAGGCCGACTACGTCCGTAGCGCGCTAGTGGGCGAGGGCGGCGGTATCGAGGTGGACGGGCATGGCACCGCGATCATCACCGAGAGCTGCTGGATCAACGACAACCGCAATCCGGGACTGGGCAAGGCGCAGATCGAAGCCGAGCTGAAGGCCAACCTCGGCCTGCGCAAGATCATCTGGTTGCCGGGTATCAAGGACAAGGACATCACCGATGCCCACGTCGATTTTTATGCGCGCTTCGTCAAGCCCGGCGTGGTGATCGCCAATCTGGACAAGGATCCCGAGTCCTATGACTACGCCGTCACACGCAAGCACCTGGAGATCCTCAACGCTGCCACCGACGCCGATGGCCGCAAACTGGTGGTCCACACCCTGCCGCCGCCGACCAAGATGCGCAGCAACCAGTACACCCGCGACAACCCGGATTTCGCGCCGGGCTATATCAACTTCCTGCCGATCAACGGTGCAGTGATTGCCCCACAGTTTGGTGACGCGGCGGCGGACAAATACTGCAAGGACCTGCTGACCAGGCTTTATCCGGGGCGGGTGGTGGAGCAGGTCAATATCGACCCGATCGCCGCGGGTGGCGGCGGCATTCATTGCGTGAGCAAGCATCTGCCACGGGTGTGAGGTGGCTTTGGGGGGGTGGATCTGACTCGATCCTTCATACACAACAAAGCCCGCATCGAGCGGGCTTTGTCGTTTTTACCGGCCTTGAATCACTTCACCTTGCTTCTCAGGTCCTCAAGGCTGCGTTTGAGCTGGTCCAGGTTCTGGCTTTGATTGCTGACCTCGCTCTTGAGGCTGGACAGCTCGCTGGAGCTCGAACTGGAGCTAGAGCTGCTGCCGCGTTTGAGGTCGTCGATCTGTCTTTCCAGCTTGTCCAGGGTGCCGGCTTGACTGCTGACCGTGCTCTTGAGGCTGGACAGTTCGCTGGAGCTCGAACCGGAGCTTGAGCTGCTGCCGCGCTTGAGGTCGTCGATCTGACTCGCCAGCTTATCCAGGGTGCCGGCCTGACTGCTGACCGTGTTCTTGAGGCTGGACAGTTCGCTGGAGCTCGAACTGGAGCTAGAGCTGCTGCCACGCTTGAGCTCCTCGATCTGCTTGCCGAGCTTGTCCAGTTCACTGGCTTGGCTACCGACCGTGCTCTTGAGGTTGCTCAGCTCGCTGGAGTTCGAACTTGAGCTTGAGTTGCTGCCACGCTTGAGCTCCTCGATCTGCTTGCCCAGTTTGTCCAATTCACTGGCCTGACTGCTGACCGTGCTCTTCAGGCTGCTCAGCTCGCTGGAGTTCGAGCTGGAGCTTGAACTGCTGCCGCGCTTGAGTTCCTCGATCTGTTTGCCGAGCTTGTCCAGTTCGCTGGCCTGGTCGCTGGTAACGCGCTTGAGGTTGTTCACTTCACTGGCGCTCGAACTGGAGCTGGAGCCGCTGTTGCGCTTGAACTCTTCAAGCTGGGTTTCCAGTTTCTTCAGCTGGTTGGCTTGCTCGCCGGTGGTTTTCTTGAGGTTGCTCACCTCACTGGCATTGGCGCTGGAGCTGCTGCCGGTGTTGCGCTTGAGCTCTTCGATCAGGCGGGCCTGGCTGTTGACCAGGTCCTTGAGCTTTTCCAGCTCGGCGGTGCTGCTCTTGAGGCCGTCCTGCAGCTTTTGCAGGTCGTCCACGGTGAAGCCGCTGGGGCGCACAGTGAACTTGAGGTCCACTTCCTGGTGCAGGGCCGAGATCCTGTCCGAGTACGAGGCGCTGTTGGAGTTGAACTCGATGGCCTGGGCGGGGAGTGACAGGCTGCTGAGGATCAGGGTGGAGAGACTGGTGGCGAGGAGGACGGACGAACGCTGAGTGCGGCTGAACATCACTGGGTTTCCTTGTGAAGTGCCGATATGGCACATCGCTATGACTGCGTTCTTGCCTGCTTGTTCCAGGGGCAAGAAGGCAGTTCGGGGAGAGGAATGTAACAACGTATTTTTCATCAAAGTGCCTTGAGCGAACGGACAGGTTTTTTGTCGGTGCGCTGTAAGGATTCGTAGGCATTCGCAGACAAAGGCCCTATATTCGCAGCCTGTCTGAATGGTTTTCAGATGATCCCGAATGGTTCACGGCCAGATAAATCGGCTTTCACAGCGTTTTTTTGCGGCAAAGAGATCCCAACGATCCAGATCCATCTTCCATTCCCATGATCAGAGAGAACGAGATGATTCCTAAAGAAGCCAGAATTGACGTAGCCCTTGAAAAGTACCTGGCTGCCACGCCTTCCTTGCAGGAAGAAATCAGCGACCTGAGCCCGCAAGAGCAGAAGCAGCAGGCCCAATGGGCGTTCGAGGACGAGGCCGAGTCGCGCGGCATCGAGCCGTGGGAACTTGTGCTGGAGTTGGTGGCCGAGTCGCCCGAGGAGCTCAAGGCCATGCGCCTGGAGGTCCATCAGGAGGTGGCCGAGGCCCTGGGCATGGACCTTCAGGACTACCTGGAACTCAACGAAATCGACGACTGATGCAAAAACGCCAGCCTTTCAGGGGCTGGCGTTTTTCTTCGGGGTACCGCGCAAAGAGTCAGAGGCTCAAGCGCATCGACAGGTCGACCGCCTTCACATCCTTGGTCATCGCCCCGATCGAAATGTAATCGACGCCCGTCTCGGCGATCGGGCGCAAGGTGCTTTCATTGATCCCGCCGCTGGCTTCCAGCTTGGCCTTGCCGGCATTCAGGCGTACCGCTTCACGCATGTCATCCAGGCTCAACTCGTCGAGCATGATGATGTCCGCGCCCGCCGCCAGGGCTTCCTTGAGTTCTTCCAGGCTTTCCACTTCGACTTCCACCGGCTTGCCCGGGGCGATCTTGTGGGCGGCGCTGATCGCCTGGGCGATGCCACCGCACGCGGCAATATGGTTTTCCTTGATCAGGAAGGCGTCGTACAGGCCGATGCGGTGGTTGTGGCAGCCACCGCAGGTCACCGCGTATTTCTGTGCCAGGCGCAGGCCCGGCAGGGTCTTGCGGGTATCCAGCAACTTGACCTGGGTATCGGCGACGAAGTCGGCGTAGTACTGCGCGCGGGTGGCCACGCCGGACAGCAACTGCAGGAAGTTCAGGGCGCAGCGTTCGCCGCTGAGCAGCGAACGGGCCGGACCTTCGAGGTGGAACAGCACCTGGTTGGGGCTGACGCGTTCGCCGTCATGCACCTGCCAATGCACGGCGACCCGCGGATCGAGCTGACGGAACACCGCGTCGACCCAGGCCGTGCCACTGATGATCGCCGCTTCGCGGGTGATGATGGTGGCTTTGGCCAGGCGTTCGGCCGGGATCAGTTGCGCGGTGATATCGCCGCTGCCGATGTCTTCCAGCAACGCACGGCGCACGTTGGCTTCGATTTCGGCGGTCAGGTCGGCGAGGCGTAGATTCGGCATAACGGGCTCCACAAACAAAGTGGCCCGATTATAGGGCCATGGCGCAAGCGAACCCAAGGCGAGCGCCCTCCCGTAGCTGCATTTGGTCGCCTGGCATGAGCCGTTTGCGAGAAAGGGCGGTCGCTATATGAGCGCTATTTCAAAGCCCGCGCAGAGTCTGCTGGCACAAGAAGGGGCTTTTGCCAGATAATCCGACTTCTAATTGACGTCATAGCTTTGACGTCTGTTTGGCTCCCCGATATTTGAAATGCAGCGGCGCGTATCGATGCTCGCTGGGACTCGACTGTGAGCGTCGACCGACCTTTCATTGCGCGGCAGAGAAAACCCTTTCAGGAGGCTTGGATGCACAACGACGGGAATGTAGTGCCTTTGCACAAGGCGGCTACGGATCAGGCGAACGCTTCGCCGCTCGCCCGCCTGCCTGTGATTCTGCTTCAGGTCCGTGACAAGGCCGCCCAGCAACTGCGCCATGGCCTGCAGGAACTGTTCGATAACGCCGACGACACCTTGTTCGAGATGGCCGACCGGGCCCAGAACAATGTCGACCAGAACACCTTTTTCGAAGCCATGCGCGACCTGCGCCTGAAACGCAAAAGCATCGAGCGCGGCTTCCTGGAAAAACTCTTCGAGGCCTTTGTCGGCCTCGTCCACTACGACCCCGCCCCAGCGATCGCCCAGGCCGTCGCCTATGTTCCACCCGCCGATACCTGCCGTGACGACCTGGAGCGCACTGTGGCCCTGGAGGCCATGGTCGCCAAGGCGGGCAACCGTGACGGCTTTGCCCTTGGCCAACTCACCGCGCGCCTGAACGTGCTGCTGGGCAAGCGCCTGGATGACCGCAGCAACCCCCTGGGCCCGGCCATGCTCTGCGAGTACTTCCTCGAATCCGGGCGCAACCTGGGGGTGGAGATCAAGGTCAAGCTGATCATTCTCAAGCTGTTCGAGCGTTATGTACTCAGCGAGGCCGACCAGCTGTACGCCGAAGCCAATCAGCTGTTGGCCGCCACTGGCGTGTTGCCCGAACTCAAGCCGGCGCCGGCGCGCCGGGCCCTCGACCAGGCGGCCGCGAGTATCCAGGCCTCGCCCGAGCCCGGCGTGGCGCAGATGGACGAAAGCGTTCAGGAAGTGTTCGCCGCCTTGCAGGAGCTGCTGCTGCATGTCCGCGGCAGTGTGGTGCCGACCCTGGAGGCGAGCGCCGAAACCCAGCCGATTTCCACCCGCGACCTGCTGCGCCTGCTGTCGCACCTGCAGCACTACGTGCCGGCTGGCACCCAGGACGATTTCGACCTGCGCAACCACTTGGAACAGCTGCTGACCCGGGTCAGTGTGAAAAGCGGCAAGTCACGGGTGGTCGGGGTGGCCGACGAGGATGTGATCAACCTGGTGGCCATGCTCTTCGAGTTCATCCTGGCCGATCGCAACCTGCCGGAATCCTTGAAGACCCTGATCGGCCGTTTGCAGATCCCCATGCTCAAGGTCGCGGTGCTGGACAAGAGTTTCTTCAGCCGCAGCAGCCATCCGGCCCGGCGCCTGCTCAACGAAATCGCCGCGGCGGCCATGGGCTGGGGCAGCTGCGACGATTATCAGCGTGACAGCCTGTACCTGCGCATCGAGCAGGTGGTGCAGCGGCTGCTGAGCGACTTCGTCGACGACCCGGCGATCTTTTCCGAGCTGCTCGCCGAGTTTCTCGCTTTCACCAGCGACGAGCGCCGCCGCAGCGAGCTGCTGGAGCAGCGCACCCGTGACGCCGAAGAGGGGCGGGCCAAGGCCGAGCTGGCGCGGCGTCGCGTCGAGCAGGCACTGAACGAGGGGCTGCTGGGAAAGGTCCTGCCGCTGATGGTCGTCGAGTTCGTGCAACAGGCCTGGAGCAAGGTCCTGCTGCTGACCTGTCTCAAGCATGGCGAGCACTCCAGCGAATGGCGCCAGGGGCTGCAGACCATGGAGCAGTTGATCTGGAGCGTGCAGCGCCACACCGACCCGGATGCCGCCATGCAACTGCTGGCGCTGGTGCCCGACCTGCTCAAGGCGCTGCGCGACGGCTTGAACAGCGCGGCGTTCGATCCGTTCGCCACCAGCGAGTTCTTCAGCCAGCTGGAAGCCCTGCACCTGCAACTGTTCGAGCACATAGGCCAGAGCGCCGAGCCGCAGCAGCCGGGCCTGGCGGGCGAGCAGCCGGCGATGGTCGCAGTCGAGGAGCAGATCATCCTGCCCAGTGCCGAGGAGGGCCCGCTGGAGGCCGCGCCCCTGGCGCTGGCGCCCAACGATCCCGGGGTGCTGCGGGTCGAACAGCTGCGGCTGGGGGCCTGGGTCGAATTCCTCGAGGACGAGGACAACAGCCTGCGCTGCAAGCTGGCGGCTATCGTTCAGCCCGGCGACAAGTACATCTTCGTCAACCGCACCGGCATGAAGGTGCTGGAGCGCACCCGGGTCGGCCTGGCCCTGGAGTTTCAGCGCGGGGCGGTGCGTGAGCTGGACGACACCCTGCTGTTCGACCGGGCGCTGGAGTCGGTGATCGGCAGTTTGCAGCGACTCAATCGCGGCAAGTGATCGCAACCTGGGCGCGGAACGCGGCATACTGAGCCGTCACAGGCTTCGTTGAAGGAATCGGTATGCAGTTGGACCCCGCAAGCGGCTGGTGTCACGGCGTTCGCCATTGCCCGTCACCCAATTTCAACGCACGCCCCGCGGATGAAATCTCCCTGCTGGTGATCCACAACATCAGCCTGCCGCCGGCCCAGTTCGCGACGGGCAAGGTGCAGGAATTCTTCCAGAACCGTCTTGATGTCACAGAGCATCCCTATTTTGCCGGGATCGCCGACCTGCGCGTGTCCGCGCATTTCCTGATCGAACGTGACGGAACCGTCACTCAGTTTGTCTCCTGTCTGGACCGCGCCTGGCACGCCGGCGTGTCGTGGTTCGACGGGCGCGAGAGCTGCAATGATTTCTCCCTGGGGATCGAACTGGAAGGCACCGACGAGTTGCCGTTCACCGATGCCCAGTACGACGCATTGATTGCCTTGACCCGGCAGTTGCAGCAGGCCTTCAAGGCCATTACCCCACAGAGGATTTGTGGGCACAGCGATATCGCTCCGGGGCGCAAGACCGATCCGGGGCCCGGATTCGACTGGGTACGCTATCGCGCGGCCCTGAACGAAGGGGAAGGACAATGAGTTTTCTGGTGTTGCTGCTGGCGGTATGGATCGAGAAATTCTCGGCCTTGCGCCAGCGCGTTCAGCATGACGAGCCGTGGTTGCGCCAACTGTTCCGGCAGGAATCCAGCCCGCGTCTGGCCAAGCGTCCCTGGTGGGTGCTGGCCTTGCTGGTGTTGCTGCCGGCAGTGCTGCTGGGGCTGCTGTTGCTGGTACTGGAACCGCTGGCCTACGGCCTGCTGGCGTTGCCGGTGCATCTGCTGGTGGTGATCTACAGCCTGGGGCGGGGCGACCTGCTGGGCGGCCTCGGGCCGTTTCGCGATGCCTGGCGCCGCGAGGACCTGCAAGCCGCGGCGCATGTCGCCAAGCGCGACCTGGATATCTGCGCCGACAGTGGCGAGCAGTTGCTCGGGCAGGTTCAGGGGCACCTGCTGTGGCAGGCCTACCAGAGCTTTTTCGCGGTGATCTTCTGGTACTTCCTGCTGGGCCCGGTGGCCGCATTGAGCTATCGCCTGCTGGCGCTGGCCGCCGAACACAGCAAGAACCCGGCGGTCGCCGAGCGCGCCGGGCAGCTGCGGCATGCCTTCGACTGGTTGCCGGTACGCCTGCTGGCGGCCAGCTTTGCCCTGGTGGGCAACTTCGTTGCGGTCAGCCGGGTGATGCTCCACGAGTTGCTGAACTGGAACATCAGCGCCGCGCAACTGGTGGAAAAGGTCGGCCTGGTCGCCGCGGAAATCCCCGCGCCGATCACCGGGCCGGACGGCATTCTCAGCCTGGACCGGATCTGGGAGCTGTTGCTGCGGGCCGCGGTGCTCTGGTACGCCGGTTTCGCCCTGTGGACCGTGCTGCCCTGACGGCGAGCCGCGAGTGAGCGCTGGCGAGCCTTCCTGGTCTTGCCAGCGCAGATAAAGCCGTCCTTCCGTCCGCCGTCCGCGCGGTTAACCTTAAGTTACAAACCCTTTTGCCGATTTGAGCTATACAGAAGCAGCGCCAAATAGTGGCTATCTGCCGTGTTCGCGCACCTGCCAATAAAAATAAAAGCAAAAAAAGGGGGACTTCTTGTGAAGAGCTTGCTCTATCCCGCCATTGCCCTGATGAACCGCCTGAGCTTCGGCATGAAGTTCAGCCTGATCAGCGTGCTGTTCTTTCTGCCGATGCTGGTCACCAACTTCTATCTGGTGCGCGACTCCTACCGTGAATTCCAGGGCACCCAGGTCGAGCTGCAAAGCCTGGACCTGCTGGGCAGCAGCCTGACCCTGCGCCGCGACCTGGAAACCCTGAACAACATGGTGCAGATCAACGCGACCCTGGGGCAGTCCGGCAAGGCCGGGGATATCGAAAGCAAGATCGTTACCCTGGAAAAGTCCGTGCTCGAACGCTTGCAGGGCCTGGTCGCAGTCACCGTGGACCCCGAGCAGATCGGCGTGTTCGACGGCAAGCGCGATGAAATGATTGCCGCCTTCAAGGCGCAGCAGGCGGAAAGCTCGCTGCAAAGCAAAAGCGCGCTGATCGGCAAGCTCCTGGGCAGTGCGCAGATTTTCAGCCAGATCATCGCCAGCCAGTCCGGCCTGAGCCGCGATACCCAGAGCGATGTGCGGCAGTTGAGCGAACTGGTGACCAGCGTCACGCCGCAGGTCACGCAGATTCTCGGCGAAGGCCGGGCGATGGGCGCCTATTCCCTGGGCCAGGGTTTTCTCAACTCATCCGCCAGCACCCGCTTTGACGAGCTGTTGGTGCAGATCGAAAAACTCCAGGCCGAATATGGCCTGAAGCTGCAGGATGCGCTGGGCTCGAGCAAGGCCGCCCAAGGCGCGCTGGACAGCCTGGCCAGCGCCAGCAAAGGCAGCCTCAAGCAAGCCAGCGAGCTGTTCGAAGAACAGGTGGTGATGGCCGATACCCTGGATGCGCCCTGGCAGGGCTTTTATGACCAGGTCAGCGGGCTGATGGCGCAGACCTACCAGCTCAACGAGGCGACCCTGAAGTTCCTCGGCGAGGAGTTGCAACAGCGGCTGGGGCAGAACCGTACGCAGATGGTGCTGCTGGTGGTGGCGCTGGCGGCGGTGTTCCTGCTGATCTTCTATCTCTACGGTGGTTTCTACGTCTCGACTCGCACCACCCTCAAGCGCCTGGGCGCGGTGATGGACAAGGTGGCGGCCGGCGACATGACCGTCACCTTCAACGCCCAGAGCCGTGACGAGCTGGGGGAACTGGGTACGGTGTTCAACGGCACCGTGGCGAAGATCCACGACCTGATCGAGCTGGTGGGCAAGACCGTTGGCGAGGTCGAGCGCCAGGCCGGACAGGTGGAAAGCGTGTCGGCCCAGAGCAACCAGGCAGTGGCCGGGCAGCGCAGCCAGATCGAGCAGGTGGCGACGGCGATGAACCAGATGTCCGCCACGTCCCAGGAAGTCGCGCGCAGCGCCGCGGCCGCGGTCAGCAGCGCCCATAGCGTCAACGACGAGACCATCAGCGGGCGCGGGTTGGTGGAATCCCAGCAAGGCAGCATTGCCCAGCTGGCCAGCGAGATCGACCAGTCGGTGCTGGTGATCAATCAGCTGGCCAGCGACAGCCAGGCCATCAGCCGGGTGCTGGAGGTGATCAAGAGCATCGCCGAACAGACCAACCTGCTGGCCCTCAATGCCGCCATCGAGGCGGCCCGCGCTGGCGAGCAGGGGCGAGGCTTCGCAGTGGTGGCCGACGAAGTGCGGACCCTGGCCAAGCGCACCCAGCAATCGACCGAAGAAATCGAGCAGATGATCGTCAAGCTCCACGGTGGCGTGGGGGCGGCGGTCAAGGCCATGGGCGTCAGCCATCAGATGGCCAATGGCACGGTGGGGCAGTCGGAAAAAGTCCAGCAGGCGCTGGAGAACATCCTCGGTGCGGTGGGCATGATCGTCGACCAGAACCAGCAGATTGCCGCGGCGGTGGAGCAGCAGACTGCGGTGGCCCATGACATCGATCAGAACATCGTCGAAATCAACCGCGCTGGCGAGCGCACCGCTGAAGGCGCGTTCCAGACCGAGAACGCCAGCCGCCAGTTGTCGGCGCAGGTGGTGCAGTTGAAGCAGTTGATCAGCGCGTTCCGGGTCTGATTCAGGCGCTGTGGGGCCAGCCGAACAGCACGCAGGCGTTGGCGGTACTGGCCGCCGCCAGCTGTTCGGGGCTGATTGCCATGAGCTCGGCCAGGGCCGCGCAGATCTCTGGCAGGTGTTGCGGGCTGTTGCGCTGGCCCGGGTACATGACGGGCGCCATGTCCGGCGAGTCGGTTTCCAGCACCACCGCGTCCAGCGGCAAGTCGGCGATGACCTTGCGCAGGCGCAGGGCCTGCGGCCAGGTCGCGGCGCCACCCAAGCCCAGTTTGAACCCCAGCTTGATATATTCGCGGGCCTCCTCGCGGCTGCCGGCGAAGGCGTGGATGATGCCGGCGCGCTTGAGCTTGAAGCGCTTGAGGGTGGCAATCACCACAGCATGGCTACGCCGTACGTGAAGCAGGGCCGGCAGCTGGAAGTCCGCGGCCAGTTGCAGTTGCGCTTCGAACAGTTGCTGCTGGCGCTGACGATCCAGCTGTTCGAGAAAATAATCCAGGCCGATCTCACCCACCGCGCACAGCTGCGGGTGGCCCGCCAGGCGGGTCAGCCGGTCGCCCAGCTCGATTAGGTCGGCCGGGCTGTGCTCGTCGAGATAGACCGGGTGCAGGCCAAAGGCGGCATACAGGTCGGCATCGCTTTGCACCAGCTCCCAGAGTCGCTGCCAATTGCGCTGATAAACCCCCAGCACCACCATCCGTCGCACGCCGAGGGCGCGGCTGGCCGCCAGCAGCGCCTGACGATCGGCGTCGAAATCCGGAAAATCCAGATGGGTGTGGCTGTCGATCAGCTCCACGGTCAAGCCTCGTGAATGCGCTGCTTGAAGGTCCGGGCGATGGCGTGCACGCCGGGTTGGTAATGGGCTTCTTCGATGGCGGCCAGGGCTAGTTGCAGGGCCTTGTCGGCGATCAGCTGGTGCTGCTGGGCCATGGCATTCACCGGCAGCGGCAAAAAGTCCAGCAGCTGGGTATCGCCGAAGGTGCCCAGGCGCAGCGGCCGCGACTTGAGCGGGAAGTCGTGCAGCGCGTCGAACACCCCTTGCAGCAGCACATAGGAGGTGGTCACCAGGGCATCCGGCAGATGGCCCAGGCGCTCCAGCAACGCTTCCATTAGCTGGCGGCCGCAGTCGCGGCTGAAAGCTTCGCCCTGTTCGATCAGCACCTGGCCGTCGAAGCCTTCCAGCGCCTGCTTGAAGCCGGCGGCGCGTTCGCGGCTGATGCCCAGCTCGGGGCGGGCGCCGATCAGGGCGATCTGCCGCGGCTGGGGCTGCAACAGGCTGCGGGTCAGGTGCAGGCTGGCTTGTTGATCGTCGCTGATCACCGAGCAGAAAAACTCCGGCTCCATCACCCGGTCGATGGCGATGATCGGCAGGCCCTGGGCCTGCAACAGGCGATAGGTGTCATCCTCGGGTGGCAGGCAGCTGGCGACGAACAGCGCGTCGCAGCGGCGGGCGCGGAACAGTTGCAGCAACTGCCGCTCGCTGTCCGGGGCATCGTCGGAGCTGGCGATCAGCAGCTGATAGCCACGGGCGCGGGCGCCTTGCTCGAGCAACTTGGCGATGCGTGCGTAACTGGGGTTTTCCAGGTCCGGCAGGATGAAGCCCAGGGTCCGGGTGCGCCGGCTGCGCAGCCCGGCGGCCTGAGGGTTGGGCGTGAAGCCATGTTCCTCGACCACCGCCCGGACCCGTTCGACGGTCGCGTTGCTGATGCGTTGCTGTTCGGCCTTGCCGTTGATGACGTAGCTGGCGGTGGTGACGGACACACCGGCCAGTCTGGCGATATCACTGAGTTTCAACCCGGGTTTTCCTTGTTTTCTGGAGCTTGCCCCGACATTTTCGCCAATCCTAACCGATATAGGCAGGCGACCAATGTCGGAACATGCAGCCGACAGGTAGGGCTTCAAGGATGGAAGATTATCGAGTAACGTGCCCAATATTCTAGATTAAACGTTTCAGCACGCGTATTTTCTAGGGATATGGACAGACGGGAACAGGGCCCTGCCAAGCCGACGGTCCCGTTTGTGGCATTAAAGCCGTCTGGCTGATTCACTCAAAACAATACCTAGCGCCCCGGCGCTAAATAGGAGAAAGCATGCTCGAGCTCACTATTGAGCAGATATCCATGGGCCAGTCGGCTGTGGATAAGTCTGCGGCCCTGCACCTGCTCGCCGACAAACTGGTGGCCGACGGCCTGGTCGCCGAAGGTTACCTGGCCGGCCTGCAGGCCCGCGAAGCCCAGGGCTCGACCTTTCTCGGCCAAGGTATTGCCATCCCCCACGGCACCCCGGAAACCCGCGACCAGGTGTTCGCCACCGGCGTGCGCCTGCTGCAGTTCCCCGAGGGCGTGGACTGGGGCGATGGGCAGATCGTCTACCTGGCGATCGGCATCGCCGCCAAATCCGACGAACACCTGCGCCTGTTGCAACTCCTGACCCGCGCCCTCGGCGAAACCGACTTGGGCCAGGCCTTACGCCGCGCCAGCTCGCCGGAAGCCCTGCTGAAACTGCTGCAAGGCGCGCCGCAAGAGCTGGCGCTGGATGCGCAGATGATCGGCCTGGGCGTGGCCGCCGAAGATTTCGAAGAGCTGGTATGGCGCGGCGCCCGTCTGCTGCGCCAGGCCGACTGCGTGAGCAACGGTTTTGCCGCCGTGCTGCAACAGGTCGAGGCGCTGCCCCTGGGCGATGGCCTGTGGTGGCTGCACAGCGAGCAGACCGTCAAGCGCCCGGGCCTGGCCTTCGTCACCCCAGACAAACCGATTCGTTACCTGGGCCAGCCATTGGCCGGGCTGTTCTGCCTGGCCAGCCTGGGCGAGGCCCATCAGGCCCTGCTTGAGCGCCTGTGCGCGCTGTTGATCGAAGGCCGCGGCCATGAACTGGGCCGGGCCACCAGCAGCCGCGCGGTATTGGAAGTGCTGGGCGGCGAGCTGCCAGCCGACTGGCCGAGCGCGCGCATCGTCCTGGCCAACGCCCACGGTTTGCATGCACGCCCGGCGAAGATCCTCGCGCAGCTGGCGAAAAGTTTCGAGGGCGAGGTGCGTGTGCGGATCCTCGACGCACCGGGTTCCGCGGTTTCGGTGAAAAGCCTGAGCAAGCTGCTGAGCCTCGGCGCCCGTCGTGGCCAGACCCTGGAACTGATCGCCGAACCGAACATCGCCGCCGACGCCCTGCCAGCCTTGCTGGCAGCCATCGCCGAAGGCCTGGGGGAAGAAGTCGAGCCGGTTCCGGAAGCCAGCGTGCCCCAGGAAGTGCCGGAAGAAGTCGAGGTGCCCATCAGCGCGCCGGCTTCCGGCAGCCTGCTCCAGGCCATCCCGGCGGCCCCCGGCATCGCCATAGGCCCGGCGCATATCCAGGTGATCCAGCCGTTCGACTACCCGCTGCGCGGCGAATCCACCGCCATCGAGCGCGAGCGCCTGCAACGAGCCCTGGCCGAGGTCCGGCATGACATTGACGGGCTGATCCAGCGCAGCAAGGCCAAGGCCATTCGCGAGATTTTCGTCACCCACCAGGAAATGCTCGACGACCCGGAACTCACCGATGAAGTCGACACCCGCCTCAAGCAGGGCGAAAGCGCCGAAGCGGCCTGGATGACCGTGATTGAAGCCGCCGCCCGGCAGCAGGAAGCCTTGCACGACGCGCTGCTGGCCGAACGCGCCGCCGACCTGCGGGACATCGGCCGGCGGGTGCTGGCGCAGCTGTGTGGCATCGAAACCCCGGCCGAGCCGGATGAGCCCTACATCCTGGTGATGGATGAAGTCGGCCCGTCGGACGTGGCGCGCCTCGATCCGGCGCGGGTCGCCGGTATTCTTACCGCCCGTGGTGGAGCTACTGCCCACAGCGCGATTGTCGCCCGTGCCCTGGGGATTCCGGCGCTGGTCGGTGCCGGTGCCGGCGTGTTGCTGCTCAAGCCTGGCACGCCGCTGCTGCTCGATGGCCAGCGCGGTCGCCTGCATGTGGATGCCGATGCCAGCACCCTGCAACGGGCCACCGAAGAGCGCGACACCCGCGAACAACGGCTCAAGGCCGCCGCCGAACAACGCCATCAACTGGCGCATACCACCGACGGCCATCACGTCGAAGTCTTCGCCAATATCGGCGAAAGCGCCGGGGTGGCCAGCGCCGTGGAAAACGGCGCCGAAGGTATCGGTCTGCTGCGCACCGAACTGATTTTCATGGCCCACCCGCAAGCGCCGGACGAAGCCACCCAGGAAGCCGAATACCGCCGCGTGCTCGATGGCCTGGCCGGGCGGCCGCTGGTGGTGCGCACCCTGGATGTCGGCGGCGACAAACCGCTGCCGTACTGGCCGATCGCCAAGGAAGAAAACCCCTTCCTCGGCGTGCGCGGCATCCGCCTGACCCTGCAACGCCCGCAGATCATGGAAGCCCAGTTGCGCGCCTTGCTGCGTTCGGCGGACAACCGTCCGCTGCGGATCATGTTCCCCATGGTCGGCAGCGTCGATGAATGGCGCGCCGCCCGCGACATGACCGAGCGCCTGCGCCAGGAAATCCCGGTGGCCGACCTGCAACTGGGGATCATGATCGAAGTGCCGTCCGCCGCCCTGCTGGCGCCGGTGCTGGCCAAGGAAGTGGACTTCTTCAGCGTCGGCACCAACGACCTGACCCAATACACCCTGGCCATCGACCGTGGTCACCCGACCCTGTCGGCCCAGGCCGATGGCCTGCACCCGGCGGTGCTGCAACTGATCGACATCACCGTGCGCGCGGCCCATGCCCACGGCAAGTGGGTCGGTGTGTGCGGCGAGCTGGCGGCCGATCCGCTGGCGGTGCCGGTGCTGGTGGGACTGGGCGTGGACGAACTGAGCGTCTCCGGACGCAGCATCGCCGAGGTCAAGGCACGCATTCGCGAGCTCAGCCTGACCCAGGCACAAACCCTTGCAGAACAGGCCCTGGCCGTCGGCAGCGCCAACGATGTGCGCGCCCTTGTGGAGGCCATGTAATGGCAAAGATTCTTACCCTGACCCTGAACCCGGCGCTGGACCTCACCGTCCAGCTGGCGCGCCTGGAACCGGGGCAGGTCAACCGCAGCGAAGCCATGCACACCCACGCCGCCGGTAAGGGCGTGAACGTGGCCCAGGTGCTGGCCGACCTTGGCCATCAACTGACCGTCAGCGGCTTCCTCGGTGAAGACAATCCCCAGGCGTTCGAGGCGTTGTTCGCCCGCCGCGGTTTTATCGACGCCTTTGTCCGTGTGCCCGGGGAAACCCGCAGCAACATCAAGCTGGCCGAACAGGACGGGCGCATCACCGATCTCAACGGTCCCGGCCCGGAGGTCGACGAAGCGGCGCAACAGGCCTTGCTCGCACGCCTGGAACAGATCGCCCCGGGGCATGACGCGGTGGTGGTGGCCGGCAGCCTGCCGCGCGGCGTCAGCCCGCAATGGCTGCACGCCTTGCTGAGCCGTCTTAAGGCACTGGGGCTGAAAGTGGCGCTGGACACCAGCGGCGAAGCCCTGCGTGCCGGTCTGGCCGCCGGACCCTGGTTGGTCAAGCCCAATACCGAGGAACTGGCCGAAGCCCTGGACAGCCCGGTGCTGTCGCTGGCGACCCAAGCCGAAGCCGCCAGGCGCCTGCACGCCCAAGGCGTCGAGCATGTGGTGATTTCCCACGGCGCCGAAGGCGTGAACTGGTTCAGTGCCGCGCCGGCCTTGCAGGCGCTGCCGCCCAAGGTCAGCGTGGCCAGCACCGTCGGCGCCGGCGACTCGTTGCTGGCCGGCATGCTCCACGGCCTGCTCAGCGCCCACGCGTTTGAACAGACCCTGCGCACCGCCACGGCCATCGCCGCCATGGCCGTGACCCAGATCGGTTTCGGCATCACCGATGCCGCGCAGTTGGCACAGCTTGAACAGGGGGTGCGCGTTCATCCCCTCATAGAACAATAAGAGGGTTGGTCATGAAGTTAGCCATTGTTACCGCCTGCCCGAACGGCATGGTCACCAGTGTGCTGTGCGCCCGGCTGCTGGACGCCGCGGCCCAGCGCCAGGGCTGGAGCACCAGCGTCGAAGTGCAGGACACAGCGCACCCGGAACGGCAATTGTCGGCCGCCACCCTCGAAGCGGCCGAGTGGGTGCTGGTGGTCAGCACCGGGCCTGTGGATATGTCGCGCTTTGTCGGCAAGCGGGTGTTCCAGAGCTCACCCTCCGTGGCCTTGCAGGACGTCGACGGCGTGCTGCGGCGCGGCGCCGAGGAGGCCCAGGTATATGCCGCGGCCGAAGCCGTGGCCGAGCCGGCGCCAGTCAGCAAAAGTGTGCCCCGGCTGGTGGCGGTCACCGCCTGCCCGACTGGCGTGGCCCACACCTTCATGGCGGCCGAGGCCTTGCAGCAGACCGCCAAGCGCCTGGGCTACGAGCTGCAAGTGGAAACCCAGGGCTCGGTGGGCGCGCGCAACCCCTTGAGCGCCGAGGCCATCGCCGCGGCGGATGTAGTGCTGCTGGCCGCGGACATCGAAGTGCCCACCGAGCGCTTCACCGGCAAGAAAATCTACCGCTGCGGCACCGGCATCGCCCTCAAGCAATCCGAGGCGACTCTGAACAAGGCCCTGGCGGAAGGGCAGGTGGAGTCGTCAGCGGCGGGAGCCGCCGCGGCCCCGGCCAAGCAGGAGAAAACCGGGGTCTACAAGCACCTGCTGACCGGCGTGTCGTTCATGCTGCCGATGGTGGTGGCGGGGGGCCTGATGATCGCTTTGTCCTTCGTCTTCGGTATCACCGCGTTCAAGGAGGAAGGCACCCTGGCCGCCGCGCTGATGCAGATCGGCGGCGACACCGCGTTCAAACTGATGGTGCCGCTGCTGGCCGGCTATATCGCCTACTCCATCGCCGACCGGCCGGGCCTGGCCCCGGGGATGATCGGCGGCATGCTCGCCAGCACCCTGGGCGCGGGGTTTATTGGTGGGATCATTGCTGGTTTCATCGCCGGTTATGTGGCCAAAGCCATCAGCAAATACGCGCGCCTGCCCCAGAGCCTGGAGGCCTTGAAGCCGATCCTGATCATCCCGTTGCTGGCCAGCCTGTTCACCGGCCTGGTGATGATCTATGTGGTGGGCAAGCCAGTGGCCGGGATGCTCGCCGGCCTGACCCACTTCCTCGACAGCATGGGTACCACCAACGTGCTGCTGCTGGGTGTGTTGCTCGGCGGCATGATATGCGTCGAGCTCGGCGGGCCGATCAACAAGGCGGCCTATGCCTTACCGGCCAAGCAGGAGAAAAGCGGGGTCTACAAGCACCTGCTGACCGGTGTGTCGTTCATGCTGCCGATGGTGGTGGCGGGCGGTCTGATGATCGCCCTGTCCTTCGTCTTTGGTATCACCGCGTTCAAGGAGCAGGGCACCCTGGCCGCCGCCCTGATGCAGATCGGCGGCGACACCGCGTTCAAGCTGATGGTGCCGCTGCTGGCCGGCTACATCGCCTACTCCATCGCCGACCGTCCGGGCCTGGCGCCGGGAATGATCGGCGGCATGCTCGCCAGCACCCTGGGCGCGGGCTTTATCGGCGGGATCATTGCCGGTTTCATCGCCGGCTATGTGGCTAAAACCATCAGCCAATACGCGCGCTTGCCGCAAAGCCTGGAGGCCTTGAGGCCGACCCTGATCATCCCCTTGCTGGCCAGCCTGTTCACCGGCCTGGTGATGATCTATGTGGTGGGCAAGCCGGTGGCCGGGATGCTCGCCGGCCTGACCCATTTCCTCGACAGCATGGGCACCACCAACGCCATCCTGCTGGGTGTGTTGCTCGGCGGCATGATGTGCGTCGACCTCGGCGGGCCGATCAACAAGGCGGCCTATGCCTTCTCCGTGGGGCTGCTGGCGTCGCAGAGCTATGCCCCGATGGCGGCGACCATGGCCGCCGGCATGGTGCCGCCGATCGGCCTGGGCATCGCGACCTTTATCGCCCGGCGCAAGTTTGCCCAGACCGAGCGCGAAGCCGGTAAGGCGGCCCTGGTGCTGGGGCTGTGCTTTATCTCCGAAGGCGCGATCCCATTCGCCGCCAAGGACCCGCTGCGGGTGATCCCGGCCAGCATCGCCGGCGGCGCGTTGACCGGGGCGCTGTCGATGTATTTCGGCTGCAAACTGATGGCGCCCCATGGTGGGTTGTTCGTGATGCTGATTCCGAATGCGATCAACCATGCGTTGCTGTATCTGCTGGCGATTGTCGCGGGGAGTCTGTTGACGGCGGTGGTGTATGCGGTGGTGAAGCGGCCTGAGGTCGCCGAACTGGCGTTGGAGCCGGTCAAGGCCTGACGACTGTTCTGCGTTGACTTCGATGGCGCCCGTGTGGCGCCATCGTTGTTTCTGCCGATCACTGCTGTAGCCGCTGCCGAGCTTGCGAGGCTGCGATCGACCGCGAAGCGGGCGCAGGATTTTGAAACCGCTGGAGGACCTTCGGTCCTATCGCAGCCTCGCAAGCTCGGCAGCGGCTACACAGAACGCAGGTATATCGGCGTTTCTGTAGGAGCGAGCTTGCTCGCGATCAGACTCTCCGGATGACAGGTTTTGTCATGTAAGACGCTGTCTGAAAGTGAGGCACTTCGCTTTCATTTGTAAGGCTTTTCCGAGAAACTCCGGGCCGCTTGCGTCTGGGAATGGCGCTATCTAGCCTCGGGTTCGTCACCGACTTTTTCGGTGATCGGGTCTAGCAGCCCGGGTCAAGACGCAAGCCGCATCATCAGCACTGCATTTTCATTTGCAGGGCTCTGCTATGGCGGCTGTGCGTGGGAGCGCCTGCGGGCGCGCCGGTTTCCTTGACCCGGTCTGCTAGCCCGCGTACAGCCGCCACCTTTCTATATCGTCTAGCAGCGGTGGGTGGTGGCTTCATGTCGAGGAGCCACATCATGAAAAAGCTCGTCCCCGATCCACCCGTTTCCGTGTCGTTCTCGCGCCGCAATCCAGACCACGATCAGGCCAATGAGCAGGTCCGTCAGGCGTTGGCCAATCATCCGGTGGAAGGCTCGTTGCTCGCTGCCTTGAAACCCACCGCTGCGGGCCCAGCGGGTAACGATTCACTCTTCACCGTTCGCCCCGGCATCAGCGCCGAAGAGGCGTTGCTTCACGTTTCCATGCTGCTCAAATCCGCCGAGGAAGTTTCCGACGAGATTACTGAACACGCCAGCGGTATCGAGCGTGGCCTGATCTGGTCGCTGGTGCATTCCGTGGAGATGGCACGTGGTGTGGTGGATGCCTTGCTCGATGGCAATCGTCTCTGATCTGAAATGACTGCCGCAGGCTGCGATCGATTTTGAAGAGGGCGCAGGATCTTGAGATTGCAGGAGGACCTTCGGTCCTATCGCAGCCTCGCGGGCTCGGCAGCGGCTACAGGGACCGTGGGTATATTGGGGCCTTTTGTAGGAGCGAGCTTGCTCGCGAGCAGATCGTTCGGATGACGCGTTTGACCTTGTAGGACGCTGTCTGAAAGTGCGGCTCTTCACTTTCTTGTGTAAGGCCTTTCCGAGAAACTCTGGGCCGCTTGCGCCTGGGAAAGGTGCTGTCTAGCCTCGGGTTTTTCTCTGGTTTTTCAGTGATCGGCTTTGGTCGGATTCTGTTCTGGCGGCTGTACGTGGGGCACCCTCGGGTGCGCCGGGCTCCTGAGCCCCGGTCTGCTAACCCGCGTCCAACTGCCATCCTCAATCGTTTAGTTATTCCATGACTCGCAATGCTCGGCTGTAACACCGCTGTTCATCAGACAGGCGGCGTTATCCTTGACGACCATCGCGAGCAAGCTCGCTCCTACAGTAGAGGCGGGTTGTGGGGCTTGTCATACGCAGTTCATCCACACTGGCTAAGGTTTCCTTTTGACATTGGGTCAGGGAGCAACCATGAGCGATTTCAACCTCGGGCGGCGGCGGGTGATTCAGGTGGCGGGGGCAGGGCTGTTGCTGCCGGGGTTGGCGCCGGCGGTGATTGCCTCGGGCAAGGACCGGCCGAAGATGGTCGATGGCGTGCAGTCCGGGGATCTGCTCGGCGATCGGGCGATGGTCTGGAGCCGTACCGACCGGCCGGCGCGGATGGTGGTGGAGTGGGATACCCGCAGCCTGTTCAGCAACCCGCGCAAGTTTGTCTCACCCCTGGCCGATGCTCGCACTGATTTCACCGCGCGGGTTGAGTTGGGCGGACTGCCCACCGACCAGGCGATTTTTTATCGGGTGTATTTCGAAGACGCTCAGACCGGCGTGCGCAGCAAGCCCTGGTTCGGCCATTTGCGCAGCGTGCCGCAGACCCGCCGCGATATCCGTTTTGTGTGGAGCGGCGACACCGTCGGCCAGGGTTTCGGCATCAACCCGGACATCGGCGGCATGCGCATTTACGAGGCCATGCGCCGACGCCTGCCGGACTTTTTTATCCACAGCGGCGACACCATTTACGCCGACGGCCCGGTGCCGGCGCAGCTGACCACCGAGAATGGCCGGGTGTGGCGCAATATCACCACCGAGGCCAAGAGCAAGGTCGCCGAGACCCTCGACGAATACCGCGGCAACTACCGCTACAACTTGCTGGACGAGAACCTGCGGCGCTTCAACGCCGAGGTGCCGCAGATCTGGCAGTGGGACGACCATGAGGTGGTCAACAACTGGTCGCCGAGCAAGGTGCTGGATGAGCGTTACACCGTCAAAGATATCCACACCCTGGTGGGCCGCGCGCGGCAGGCCTGGCTGGAATACGCGCCGATGCGCTTGCAGAGCGCCGACCAGGGCGGGCGCATCTATCGCAAGCTGAGCTACGGGCCGCTGCTGGATGTGTTCGTGCTGGACATGCGCAGCTATCGCGGCGGCAATGACGACAACCTCGGCGCGGCCAAGCCGTTCCTCGGCCGTGAGCAGCTGGACTGGCTCAAGCAGGGGCTCAAGCACTCCAAGGCGCAGTGGAAGGTGGTGGCGGCCGACATGCCTATCGGCCTCGGCGTGCCGGACGGCGAGGTCAGCCCTGGGGTACCGCGTTGGGAGGCGATTGCCAATGGCGACCCGGGCCCGGCCCAGGGCCGCGAGCTGGAGATCGCCGAGCTGCTGGCGTTCCTGCGCAAGCACAAGGTGCGCAACCATGTGTGGCTGACGGCGGACGTGCATTACTGCGCGGCGCACCATTACCACCCGGACCGCGCGGCGTTCCAGGATTTCGAGCCGTTCTGGGAGTTCGTCGCCGGGCCTTTGAATGCCGGCAGTTTCGGGCCCAACGCGCTGGACAAGACCTTCGGCCCGGAGGTGGTGTTCCAGAAGGCGCCGCCGGCGCAGAACACCTCGCCGTTCGCCGGGTTCCAGTTCTTCGGCGAAGTGCAGATCGAAGGGCAGAGCGGGGAGTTGAGCGTGATCCTGCGGGACCTGGATGGGGTGGCGGTGTTCGAGCGTAAGTTGCAGCCGGTTTAATCACGTACCGGCTTCTGTAGGAGCGGCCGGTCGACGCTCGATTGCCCGCGATGGCGGTATCAAGGCCGCTACCGGCCTTTGGCCTATCGCGAGCAAGCTTCGCTCCTACAGAAGCATGACGGGGTCAGTAGACGTCGCGGCGATAGCGGCCTTGCTCGATTAGGCGTTCGACGACCTCGGCGCCCAACACTTCGTTGAGCACTTGATCCACCCCCGAGGCCATGCCTTGCAGGCTGCCGCAGATGTAGATCGCGGCGCCGTCGGCTAGCCATTGCTTGAGGCGTTCGGCCTGTTGGCGCAGGCGGTCCTGGACGTAGATCTTCTCGGCCTGATCGCGGGAGAAGGCCAGGTCCAGGCGGCGCAGGTCGCCGGCGGTCAGCCATTCCTGCAACTCGTCCTTGCAGTAGAAATCATGCTCGACGTTGCGCTCGCCGAAGATCAGCCAGTTGTCTTGCTGGCCCTCGGCGATGCGCGCCTTGAGCAGGCTGCGCAAGCCGGCCAGGCCGGTGCCGTTGCCCAGCAGGATCAGCGGGCAAGGCTCGGCCGGCGGATGGAAGCCGCTGTTGCGCCGCACTCGCAGGCTGATGCTGGAGCCGACCGGCGCATGCTCGGTGAGCCAGCCGGAGCCGATACCCAGGCTGCCGTCGGAGTGGCGTTCCTGGCGCACCAGCAGTTCCAGCTGGCCATCGCTGGCCAGCGAGGCGATGGAGTATTCGCGCATCGCCAGCGGCACCAGGGCATCCACCAGTGCCTGGGCGTGCAGGCCCACCAGATGGGCACGGTTTTCCGGGAGCTGACGGCTGGCCAGAGCCTGGGTCAGGGCTTCCGTCAGGCCGTCGAGCTGCACCGTGGCGCTGCCGTCCAGGCCCAGGCCGTCGAGGAAGAACTCGATGGCCCATGCGCAGTTGCGCGGCAGCACTTCCACCAGGTCGCCGGCCAGCCAGCTGCTCGGTTGCGGTGGCGTCAGCCCCAGCAGGTAGACACCGGAACCGCTGCTATCCGGGTTCAACAGCACACGTTGGTTCAGGGTCCAGTTGTCGTAGGCGGGGGCCTGCCACAGGTCCACCGGCGCCTGGCCGATCAACTGGCCCAGTTGCTGCTGCCAGTGGCGCAGGGCGTAGCTGTCGCCGCTGTCGACTTCCACCGGGGCGAACAGGGTGTTGCCGCCATGCTCGGCCAGCCAGCCGTGCAGGCGCTTGGCAAAGCCGCAGAAGTGCGGGTATTGCCGGTCGCCCAGGCCCAGTACGGCGTACTTGAGATTTTCCAGGGACAAGGCACGGCTCAGCACCTTGCGCTCGAAGCCCCGGGCGCTGTCCGGCGCTTCACCGTCGCCGAAGGTGCTGACCACGAACAGCGCGTTCTGGGAGTTCAGCAGGTCCTGCTCGCTGACGCTGGCCAGCGGCTGGACCCTGGTTGGTACGCCCGCGGCCTGCAATTGCCCGGCGGTCTGCCAGGCCAGTTGTTCGGCGAAACCGCTCTGGCTGGCGAAACCGATCAGCCAGGCCGAGGCATCGCCGGTGTCGGTGCTCAGGCCCTGGCGCGCGTCCTTGATCTGGCGCTTCTTGCGCCGGCGGTCCAGGTACAGCAGCCAGCCGGTGATAAAGAACAGCGGCATGGTCAGCGAAGCGATAGTCACCAGGATCCGCCCGACAATGCCGAAGTAGCTACCCACGTGCAGGGCATAGATGCTGGTCAGCAACTGCGCCTTGAGGCTCTTGTCGCTGTAGCGGTCATGGCGGCTGACCACGCCGCTGTTCGGGTCGATGGTGATCTGGTTCAGCGCCCGGTCGTGGGGCGAGTTCTTGAGCAGATAGAACACGGTCGCCGGCTGGCCGGCCACCGCTGGCATGCGGATGTTGTAGGAGCTCAGGTCCTTGCCGGCGGTGCTGTAGATGCCCAGCCACATGGCGTTGTAGTCGGCGGTCGGCGCCGGGCCCTTAGGCGGCGCGCCACGGCTTTTCATGCGTTGGCTCTGTGGCGAGTCGGCCAGCAGTTTGTTCAGGCCCTTGTTGTACCACTCGTAGGACCAGGACAAACCGGTCAGCGCCGCCAATAGATAGAACAGCAGGCACCAGGTACCGGCCACGGCGTGCAGGTCCCAGTTGAAGCCACGGCCTTTTTTCGCCCAGTCCAGGGTCAGCCAGGCGCGCCAGCTCGCCACCTGGCGCGGCCAGCGCAGGTACAGGCCGGACAGGCAGAAGAAGATCAGGAGCAGGGTGCAGGCGCCGGTGATCTGCCGGCCGCTGTCGCCCATGGCCAGGAAACGGTGCAGTTGCAGCATCAGGCCGAAGAAGTCCTGGCCCAGGGCGGTGCCCATGAACTCGCCGGTGTAGGGGTCGAAATAGCGCATCTCGCCGCGGCGCTGGCCCGGTGGCGGGGTGAACCAGACGCGGGCGGCGTTGCCGCTGTCGGCTTCCACGGTGAGCATCGACACGGTCTTGCCCGAGGCAGCCTGGATTTTTTCCACCAGTTCGGCGGGCGGCAGGACGCCGGCCGGCTGTTTTTCCACCTGCAGTGTGGAGGGATTGAGGGCACGCAGGATTTCATCCTGGAACGACACGGTCGCTCCGGTAATGCCCATCAAGGCCAGGACCAGGCCGGCGCTGATGCCGAAAAACCAGTGCAACTGGAACAGGGTTTTCTTCAACACATCGACCGCCTCGTTGGTTCTTAAGTCTGTGCCACGGCGCGCATTATGCCGTGAGTTGTCGAGAAACATTCTTTCTTACGCACAAAAGCCCCATTCACCGAAGTGGATGGGGCTTGCGTGGGTGTAGCCGCTGCCGAAGGCTGCGATAGGACCGCAGGTCCTCCAGCGATCTTGAGATCCTGCGCCCCCTTCGGGGTCGATCGCAGCCTGCGGCAGCGGCTACAGGTGAAACCCGTCAGAAGTGGAAGTTGGTGGTGAACAAGGCGGTACGGCCGGCTGCCTGGTTGGCGAAGTGCGCCGAGTAGGCTTTGTCGTAGTAGGTCTTGTCGGTCAGGTTCTGCACGTTCAACTGCAGGTCGACGTTCTTGCTCAGCTTGTAGCTGGCCATGGCGTCGTAGCGGGTGTAGGACGGCACATACACGGTGTTGCCGGCATCGCCATACACCTCGTCGACATAGAACGCACCGCCGCCCACGGTCAGCTTCGGCATCACTTCATAAGTGGTCCACAGGCTGAAGCTGTTTTTCGGCGTGTTCGGCATTTCATTGCCTTTGTTCGAACCGGCGCTGATCACCCCGTTACGACCGTTGAAGCCCGGGTCCACTAGCTCGCTTTTCAGGTAGCTGTAGCCGGCGAAGACTTGCCACTTGTCGGTGATCTTGCCGCTGGCCGACAGTTCCAGGCCGTCGACGCGGGATTCACCGGCGTTCTGGTAGGTCAGGGCGTCCACCAGGATGCGGGTGTTTTTCTTCTCGGTACGGAACACCGCGGCGGTCAGGGACAGGCGGTCGTTGAACACGTCCCACTTGGTGCCCAGCTCGTAGTTGACGGTTTCTTCCGGTTGCAGGTCGCTGACGCTGGCGCCGGCGGACAGCGGGTTGCCGTCCGCACCTTCACCGACCAGGCCGCCCGCTGGCGAGGCCGAGGTGGCGTAGGAGGCGTAGACGCTGCCGTTGTCCGTCGGTTTCCACACCAGGCCGGCCTGCCAGTTCCAGAACTGGCTGTCGTCCTTGATCTTGGTGCGCCCGGTGGCGGTATCGGTGTTGGCCACGGTGTCGAAGGTGTCGTAGCGCAGGCCGACGTTCAGCAGCCATTGCGGATCGAGTTCGATGGTGTCGAACACATAGGCCGCACGGCTGGTGGCTTTGGTGTTGGTGCCGTAGTAGTTGCGGCTGATCGCGCCGGTCCAGGCATCGTCCGGGTTCGGGTTGCTCAGCGAGGTGCAGCTCGGGATGCTGCCCGGATTACAGACCTTGGCGGTGTTGCCGGCGATGTTGTAGCTGCTGACACGAGTCTCTTCACCGGTGAATTCAAGACCGGTGGAGTAGGTGTGCTTGAAGCCCAGGGCCTGGAACTCGCCGAACAGGTCGGTCTGGTTGGTGGTGGTTTCGGTGGTGGACACCCGCGAGTTGGCGCGACGCCACACGGTGCCGTACTTGTTGACGTTGAACTTGCTGTCGTCCGGCTGGGTGAGGATGTAGTCCTGGCCGGTGTTGCCATGACGCAGGGTGTTTTTCAGCGTCATGTTGTCGTTCAGGTCGTGCTCGATGGAGATGGTGCTGATGTCCGCGCGGGTCTTGCGGAAGTCACGGTCCTTCAAGCCATAGAAGTTGTCGCTGTCGCCGCCGTCGGTCGGTTTGTCATGCTTGTGGGCCGTGGCGCTGGCCGAGCTGTAGCCATAGGGAATGCCCGAATCCGGCAGGTCGTCGCTTTCCATGTGGTAGTAGCTGAAGTTGACGCGGGTCGGGGTGCCCAGGCCGAAGGTCAGGGACGGCGCCACGCCCCAGCGATCGTAGTTGACGGCGTCGCGACCGGCCACGTTCTGCTCGTGGCTCATCAGGTTCAGGCGGAAGGCGGCGCTGTCGAGGAACTGGCGGTTCACGTCCAGCACATAACGGCGGGTCTGGTCGGAGCCATAGGTGAAGCCGCCGTTGAGGAAGTCTTGTTGCTTGGGCGTCTTGCTCACCAGGTTGAGGCTGCCACCGGCCGAGCCACGACCGCCGAAGGAGGAGTTGGGGCCCTTGCTGACTTCGATCGATTCGATGTCGAAGATCTCGCGGCTCTGGCCGCCGGTGTCGCGCACGCCATCGAGGTAGGTGTCGCCCTGGGCATCGAAGCCGCGGATGAACGGACGGTCGCCTTGCGGGTTACCGCCTTCGCCGGCGCCGAAGGTAATGCCCGGCACGGTGCGCAGCGCATCCTGCAGCGAGGTGGCGGCGGTGTCCTTGAGCACTTGCTGGGGCACCACGGTCACCGAGCGCGGCGTGTTGACCAGCGGCGCGGTGTACTTCTGCGACGAAGCCTTTTCGACCTGGTAGGACGTCTGGTCCTGGGCTTCGCCGGTGATGCTGGTGGCATCCAGGGAAATGGCATTGCCGGCGGCTTTTTTCTCGGTATTTTCCGCGGCAAAAGCCATGTGGGCTGCGGAGCCGGCGGTGATCGCCACGCCAATTGCAGATGCCAGCAGGCGTGGTGAACCGAGCGGTAATTGTGGTTGTTGGCGCGACATGGTGATTCCCCTCCCCAGGATTTGAGGCGGCGGAATATAAGGCGAACAAGTATTTGTATCAATTGCGAAATATTGCTATTCGCACAGAATTTACATTCTTTACAATTTCGCTTTACGGTTTTTACGTTTTCATTCGTCTGCGCATTTTACATTTGCAATAAGAATCAATATCATTTGCGTCCCTTTGCTTTCAGGTATTGCCTCATGCTCCTGCATATTCCCGGCCTGTTCTCCCGTGAAGAAGTGCTGCGTATCCGTGAGGCCCTGGAGCAGGCGGACTGGGCCGACGGCAAGATCACCGCGGGTTATCAGTCGGCCAAGGCCAAGCACAACCTGCAACTGCCCGAAGGCCACCCGCTGGCCCAGGAAATCGGCGCGGCGATGCTCGAGCGCCTGTGGCAGCATCCGCGCTTCATGTCGGCGGCGCTGCCGCACAAGGTTTTCCCGCCGCTGCTCAACTGCTACACCGCCGGCGGCAGTTTCGACTTCCATATCGACAACGCCGTGCGCCAGCCCAAGGGCAGCATCGAGCGGGTGCGCACCGACCTGTCGTCGACCCTGTTTTTCAGCGACCCGGAGGACTACGACGGCGGCGAGCTGGAAATCCAGGACACCTTCGGCACCCAGCGGGTGAAGCTGCCGGCCGGCGACATGGTGCTGTACCCGGGCACCAGCCTGCACAAGGTCAACGCGGTTACCCGCGGCACCCGTTATGCGTCGTTCTTCTGGACCCAGAGCCTGGTGCGCGAAGACAGCCAGCGCGCCCTGCTGTTCGAGATGGACGAGGCGATCCAGCAATTGACCCGCGACATGCCGGATCACCCATCGTTGATCCGCCTGACCGGCACCTACCACAACCTGTTGCGCCGTTGGGTCGAGGTCTAAGCCGTGAGTTTCCAGTTACGCCGCGAGGAAGTCCTCGACGGCGAGCAGCTGCGCGCCATGCTCGAACAGAGCCCGGCCCGGGCCGCCCAGGCGGTCCTGCTGGCGGCCGGGGAGGGCGTGCTGGATGCCCAGGCGCTGCTCGGGCAGATCCTCCTCGACGGCCTGGGCATCGAGCGCGACCAGGTGCTGGCGCTGCGCTGGTTCACGATCGCCGCCAAGGGCGGGCACCTGATGGCGCGCAATATGCTGGGGCGCTGCTGCGAACATGGCTGGGGCTGCGAGGCCGATGCCAAGGCGGCGGCCGGGCATTATCGCCAGGCGGCCGAAGCCGGGCTGGACTGGGCGCTGTACAACTACGCCAACCTGCTGGCCACCGGTCGTGGGGTCGCTGAAAACCAGGCCCTGGCCTTGAGCTGCTACCAGCGCGCGGCGGCCATGGGCCACGCCAAATCCATGAACCTGCTGGGTCGCTATCTGGAGGAGGGGCGTCACTGTCCCAGGGATGTTGCGGCGGCCTGTGACTGGTATCGCCGTTCCGCCGAGGGCGGGGATTTCCGTGGGCAGTTCAGCCACGCCGCGGTGCTGGCCGATGCCGGGCGTATCGATGAGGCGCTGGGCTGGCTGGCCAAGGCCCTGGAAGGCGGCAACCTGAACTTCCTGCGGGTCGCCCGTGGCGCTTTGTTGCAGGCCGCTCATCCGCAGATCCGCGGCCTGGCCCTGGCGTATCACCAGCGCGCGGCAGAGCTGGGTGACGAGCGGGACTTGGCGCTGCTTGCTGCTCAGGTGTAAATCACTATGATTGAAAGTTAATCACTCTTCATCATTCTGATACGGCGGAGCTCGAAACATCATGACCGCAACTAAAGTGCTGACTGCACATGTGCCGTTGGAGTTGGCCGACAAGGTCGACCAGATGGCCTCCCGGCTGGAGCGCTCGCGCGGCTGGATCGTCAAGCAGGCTCTGGTGGCTTGGGTCGATCAGGAAGAGGAGCGCAGTCGCCTGACTCATGAGGCTTTGGCCGATGTGGATGCCGGGCGGGTCATCGATCACCAGGCGGTCCAGGCATGGGCCGAGAGCCTTATGAATGACAAGCCTTTGCCGGTGCCCAAGTGAGGGAATTGAAATGGACGAGCAAGGCCCTGTCGGACCTGGCCCGACTGTTTGAGTTTCTTGCTCCAGTGAACCGTTCGGTGGCTGCTCGAACGGTGCAATCGCTCACGCAGGCCCCGGATACCCTGCTGACCAATCCGCGTATCGGCGAACAGTTGGAGGAGTTTCAGCCTCGCGATGTTCGGCGTTTATTGGTTGGGCCTTACGAGATGCGTTACGAGATCCAGGATGCAACGCTCTACATCCTGCGGGTCTGGCATGTACGAGAAGACCGCTAGTGATTCGAGTCGCCCGATGCCCTGAATGAAAAAGCCCATGACACGTCATGGGCTTTTTCGTTACGGCGTAGCGCTTACACGTAGAAGGATTTCAGTGGCGGGAAGCCGTTGAACTCCACTGCGCTGTAGCTGGTGGTGTAGGCACCGGTGGACAGCCAGTACAGGCGGTCGCCGATGGCCAGGTTCAGCGGCAGGCCGTACTTGTAGTTCTCGTACATGATGTCGGCGCTGTCGCAGGTGGGACCTGCGATCACCACTTCTTCCGTCTCGCCTTTCTTCTCGGTCCAGATCGGGAACTTGATGGCTTCGTCCATGGTTTCGATCAGGCCGGAGAACTTGCCCACGTCGGTGTAGATCCAGCGCTCCACGGCGGTACGGGATTTACGCGCCACCAGCACCACTTCGCTGACCAGGATGCCGGCGTTGGCGATCAGCGAACGGCCTGGCTCGAGGATGATTTCCGGCAGTTCGTCGCCGAAATCCTCCTTGAGGAAGCGGATGATTTCCTCGGCGTAGGTTTCCAGGCTGTTGGTACGGGTGATGTAGTTGGCCGGGAAGCCGCCGCCCATGTTGATCAGCTTGAGGTGGATGCCGTCTTCTTCCTTCAGGCGCTCGAAGATCACCTTGACCTTGGCGATCGCCGCGTCCCAGACGCTGATGTCGCGCTGTTGCGAACCCACGTGGAAGGACACGCCGTAAGGCACCAGGCCCAGGTCGCGAGCGAGGATCAGCAGGTCCATGGCCATGTCGGTCTGGCAGCCGAACTTGCGCGACAGCGGCCAGTCAGCGGTGGTCGAGCCTTCGGTGAGGATCCGCACATAGACTTTCGAGCCCGGCGCGGCCTTGGCGATGTTGCGCAGGTCGGCTTCGGAGTCGGTGGCATACAGACGCACGCCCTTCTCGTAGAAGTAGCGGATGTCCTTGGATTTCTTGATGGTGTTGCCGTAGCTGATCTGGTCCGGGCTGACGCCGCGGCTCAGCACCTTGTCCAGCTCGTAGATCGAGGCGATGTCGAAGTTCGAGCCTTTTTCCCGCAGCAGGTCGATGATTTCGACGGCCGGGTTGGCTTTTACCGCGTAGTAGACCTTGGCGAACTCGAAACCGGCGCGCAGGTCATCGTAGGCCTGGGCGATCATCGCGGTGTCGATCACCACGAACGGGGTTTCTTGCTTGTCGGCGAACGCCTTCATTTTCTGAAAGGTTTCGCGCGCGAAATAGTCTTCGACCTGAATCGACATACCTGGGAGCTCCTAATGGCAAACGGGTAAAAACAATGGGTGCAAATGAACGTCCTCCGTATCCCCACTTTGGTTCGCCTACTTCCCAAGGCATGTCGCCGAAAGCAAAAAGGCCACGGGCGTATTTGCCCTTGGCCTTGCTGTCTCGTCGTCAGTACTTGAGCCGGATGGATCGTTTCCAGCATGGACGTTCGGCGCGAACTTTAGGGCGTGAGGGGCCTGAGATCAACAAAAAATGTCGCGTTTTTGCACGCGTTCGTCGCGTGGCCCGAGCCTGTCATTTATGTAACCGAGCCAGATGACAGGCTGATGTTCCCTGGACGGGGATGCTGCGCAGGGATTTGGCGACGAACGAGAAGGCCTGGCGAGACAAAACGCAGCTTGATAAATGACCTCTCCAGACAAACCCTGCCCCTGTAGGAGCGAAGCTTGCTCGCGATCGGCTGCGCAGCGGCCGCAAAACCTGCCACCGCGTTTGGCCTGGAGAAAATCATTGCCCGGATGGACGCTATCGCGGGCAAGCCTCGCTCCTACAAAACCGCGCAGGAGCCCAGACACTGTAGCCGCTGCCGAAGAATGAGGCTGCGATTGCCTGCGGAGCAGGCGCAGATCTGGCACCTCGGTGTATCAGATACACCGAGGTGCCGGGACTCACGGCCGCTTTGCGGCCGATCGCAGCCTCGTGCCTCGGCAGCGGCTACAAGAGCGGATCGTCCGTGATGCAGGCGATGCAGCAGGTCAGGCCAGCGCAGTCTCGGCCGGCGAGACGATGTTGGTCTTCATCCCCCGCGAGCGCCCGGAGCTGAGGTAGGCGGCAATCGATTCCTGGGTCACTTCGCCGAGGAACACCCGTTCTGCATCCAGTACCGGCAGCCACGAACGGTTGAACTCGTACATCCGCGACAACAGGATCCGCAGGTGTTCGTCGTAGGCCGCAGTGGCGTTGAACTCACGGAGGAATTGCGCGCAGGTACCAGTCTGGCGGTGCAGGTCGCGGCGGCGCACATAACCCAGGGCCTTGTTCTCGGCGCAGGTCACGACCAGGTAGCGGCGGTCGTGTTCGTCCATCAGTTCCAGGGCGTCGGCCACCGGGGTTTGCGGGCTGACCGACGGCGCGTTGTCGGCGGCGTCCTCGGCCTTCACCAGCAGCAGGCGCTTGAGGGTGCTGTCCTGGCCGACGAAGTTGCTGACGAAGTCGTCCGCCGGATGGGCCAGCAGGGTGTCCGGGTGGTCGATCTGCAGCAGCTTGCCGGCGCGGAAGATGGCGATCTTGTCGCCGAGCTTGATGGCTTCGTCGATGTCGTGGCTGACCATGATCACGGTCTTGTTCAGCGCCCGCTGCATCTCGAAGAACTCGTTCTGGATCATCTCGCGGTTGATCGGGTCGACCGCGCCGAAAGGTTCGTCCATCAGCAGCAACGGCGCATCGGCCGCCAGCGCGCGGATCACCCCGATCCGCTGTTGCTGGCCGCCGGACAGCTCGCGCGGATAACGGTGCAGGTACTGCTTGGGTTCGAGCTTGATCATGCTCATCAGCTCGCGGGCACGCTCGTGGCATTTCTGCTTGTCCCAGCCCAGCAGGCGCGGCACCACCACGATGTTCTCCTCGATGGTCATGTTGGGGAACAGGCCGATCTGCTGGATCACGTAGCCGATGTTGCGGCGCAGGGTCACTTCGTCCAGGCCGGTGGTGTCTTCGCCGTTGATCAGCACCTTGCCCGAGGTGGGCATGATCAGGCGGTTGATCATTTTCAGCGTGGTGCTCTTGCCGCAACCCGATGGCCCGAGGAACACACAGATTTCGCCTTCATTGACGGTCAGGCTTACGGAGTCAACGGCGGTGATGGTCTTGCCGTTGCTTTGGAAGGTCTTGGTCAGGTTCTGAAGTTCGATCATTTGAGTAACCCTTTTGGAGTCAGCGAGCGTTGCAGCCATTGCAGAAGCAGGTCGGCGAAGATGGCCAGGAGACTGACCAGCACCGCGCCGACGATCAGCATCGACATGTCGCTGCGGCTGATGGAAGCAAGAATGAGCACACCCAGGCCGCCAGCGCCGATGGTGGCGGCGATGGTCATCACACCGATGTTCATCACCACGGCGGTGCGCACGCCGGCGAGGATCACCGGCACGGCGATCGGCAACTCGACCATGCGCAGGCGCTGGCCGAAGGTCATGCCGATGCCGCGGGCGGCTTCGCGGATCCCCGGCTCGACGCCGGTCAGCGCCAGGTAGGTGTTGCGCATGATCGGCAGCAGGGAATAGAGAAACACCGCGGTGATCGCCGGCAGCGGCCCCAGGCCCTGGCCGAATTTGGAATAGAACGGCAGCAGCAGGCCGAACAACGCGATGGACGGGATGGTCAGCAGCACGGTGGCGCTGGCTTGCAGTGGGCCGGCCAGGGTCGGGAAGCGGGTCATCAGGATCCCCAGGGGCACGCCGAAGAGGATCGCCAGGGTCACGGCGATGCCCACCAGGGTGATGTGCTGCCAGGTCAGCTGGATGACTTGCTGCCAGTCGAGATGGGAAAAGGCGTTGAGCAATTCCATGGCTTTTTCCTCCCTCAATTCAGTGGATGCCGGCGCAGGAAATCTGCGGCAACGGCGGATGGGCTTTCATGGTCGACGTCGACCCGGGCGTTGAGCTGGCGCATGGTCTGGTCGTCGAACAGTTCGGCCAGCGGCTTGAGGTCGGCGGCCAGTTGCGGGTGGGCGTCGAGGTAGGCCTGGCGCACCACGGGGGCCGCGGTGTAGTCGGGGAAGTAATGCAGGTCGTCGTTCAGCAACTTCAGATTGAAGGCATTGAGCCGGCCGTCGGTGGTGTAGACCAGGCCGGCGAACACCTGGCCGTTGCGCAGGGCGGTGTAGACCAGCCCGGCGTCCATCTGCCGGATGTTCCTGCGGGTCAGGTCCATGCCGTACAGCTTGACCATGCCTTGCAGACCGTCGGAGCGGTTGGCGAATTCGGTGTCCAGGGCAATCAGGTGGTGGTCCTGGCGTTCGGCGTCGAGGACGTGTTTCAGGTCGCTGACGCTGTTGATCTGCGGGTATGCGTCCGCGACGTTTTTCGGCAGGGCCAGGGCGTAGGTATTGCTGAACTTCGACGGCGTCAGCCAGACCAGGCCTTTTTTCCCGTCGAGTTCCTTGACCCGTTCATAGGACTCTTGGCTGTCGAGTTTTTCCGTCACGTGGTTGTAGGCCACCAGCGATACCCCGGTGTACTCCCAGAGCATGTCCAGCTGCCCGCTTTCATGGGCGCTGCGCGCCAGGTTGCTGCCCAGGCCGCCGGTGACCCGGGTGTCGTAGCCCTTGCTGCGCAGGTACTGTGAGGTGATTTCCGCCAGCAGCGTCTGCTCGGTGAAGACCCGGGCGCCGATGCGGATCAGCGGCTTTTGCGCGGCTTGGGCAATTCCCGCGCACAGCAGGACGCAGCCTATGATCAAAGCTATTTTTTTCATGTGAATTCCTTCGCGCAGGCTTAAGACGGGCGCAGGCCGCGTTCCAGCCAGAGGCGGCTGGCCAGTGTCACCAGGCCGTCGAGCAGCAGGGCCAGCAAGGCGGTGCAGGCCGCGCCGAGCAGCAGTTGCGGCTGATTGTTCAGGGCGATGCCGGGGAAGATCAGGCTGCCGAGGCTGTTGGCGCCGATCAGGAAGGCCAGCGGTGCGGTGCCGACGTTGATCGCCAGGGCTACGCGCACGCCACCGACGATGATCGGCACGGCGTTGGGCAGCTCGACTTTCCACAGCACCTGGCGCGGCGTCATGCCGATGCCGACGGCGGCTTCCTTGAGGGAACCCTGGACGTTTTTCAGGCCTTCGTAGGTGTTGCGCACGATGGGCAGCAAGGAGGCGAGGAACAGGGCGAAGATGGCCGGCCCGCTGCCGATGCCGAGGATCCCCAGGGCGATGGCCAGGACGGCCAGGGGAGGGACGGTGTTACCGATGTTGAACAGCTGCATGAAGCGCTCGGCACGCCCGACCATCTGCGGTCGGCTGAGGAAGATGCCGGCGGGTATCCCCACCACTAGGGCGGCGAACATTGAAGCGAGTACCAGGTACAGATGGGCTTGCAGGTAAAACAACAGATCGTCGCGGTAGTGTTCGATCGTACTGATGCCGATCCAGTGGACCAGCAGGGCCAGGAGAGCGATAACCGCCGCGCCTCCTATCAGCCCTTTGCCATAGCGAATAGCCACAGGCGGACTCCTTTTTTATGTCGGCGAGCCTTCTTTCGTGTGGCAAGGCCATACCTGGCTGCCAAAAGAACGGTCGCGAGAAGCAGCTCGTCGCTGCGCTGGAAACAGCGCGGGATCGAGCCATACGCATAGCCTCGTCAGGCTAACTTGCTGATTTTTCTACCCCTGACGAAAGCTCGTAACAGGGGAGTGGACGCCTCCACCTTTTAAAAGGTTCCATATTTGGCCGCGTTTGGCCACCCTCGATCCCGTTACTCCGATATCTCTGACGCCTGGCCGCCCGTAGCCGCTGCCGAGCGCAGCGAGGCTGCGATCGGCGGCGCAGCCGTCGCAAAACCAGGCGGCGCGGTGGTTCAGTCAAACCGTGTATTCAGTGTTTGCGAGCGCTACGCGCTCGATCGCAGCCTCGCTGCGCTCGGCAGCGGCTACAGGGAACGTACAGTGCAGGGGTTGCAGGGCCCAGGGCCGAACGGTGGTCCGTGGAGCTTGCTTTGCGCTATACTCGCCGCCCTTTTTTTGAATCACCTGCCAGGCGATTTCCCATGACCAAACAGGCCGCCGAAGTCGCGAAACGCCGCACTTTCGCCATTATTTCCCACCCGGATGCGGGTAAAACCACCATCACCGAGAAGCTCTTGCTGATGGGCAAGGCGATTGCGGTTGCCGGTACGGTGAAGTCCCGCAAGTCCGACCGCCACGCCACCTCCGACTGGATGGAGATGGAGAAGCAGCGGGGTATTTCCATTACCACGTCGGTCATGCAGTTCCCTTATCGCGAACACATGATCAACCTGCTCGACACCCCGGGCCACGAAGACTTCTCGGAAGATACCTACCGCACCCTGACCGCGGTGGACTCGGCGCTGATGGTGCTTGACGGCGGTAAGGGCGTAGAGCCACGGACCATCGCCCTGATGGACGTCTGCCGTCTGCGCGACACGCCGATCGTCAGCTTCATCAACAAACTCGACCGCGATATCCGCGACCCGATCGAACTGCTCGACGAAATCGAAGCGGTCCTGAAGATCAAGGCGGCGCCCATCACCTGGCCGATCGGTTGCTACCGCGACTTCAAGGGCGTGTACCACCTGGCGGGTGACTACATCATTGTCTACACCGCAGGCCACGGCCACGAGCGCACCGAAACCAAGATCATCGAGAAGCTCGACTCCGATGAAGCCCGTGCCCACCTGGGTGACGAGTACGAGCGCTTCATCGAGCAGCTGGAACTGGTGCAGGGCGCCTGCCACGAGTTCGACCAGCAGGAGTTCATGGACGGCCAGCTGACCCCGGTGTTCTTCGGTACCGCCCTGGGCAACTTCGGTGTCGACCACGTGCTCGACGCCGTTGTCGACTGGGCGCCGCTGCCGCTGGCGCGCGTGGCCAACGAGCGCAGTGTGGAGCCGCAGGAAGAGAAGTTCACAGGCTTTGTGTTCAAGATCCAGGCGAACATGGACCCGAAACACCGCGACCGTATCGCCTTCATGCGCATCTGCTCGGGCAAGTACGAGAAAGGCATGAAGATGCGCCACGTGCGCACCGGCAAGGACGTGCGTATCGGCGATGCGCTGACCTTCTTCTCCTCCGAGCGTGAACAGCTCGAAGAAGCCTACGCCGGCGACATCATCGGCCTGCACAACCACGGCACCATCCAGATCGGCGACACCTTCACCGAAGGCGAGGCCTTGGGCTTCACCGGTATCCCGCACTTTGCCCCGGAGCTGTTCCGCCGCGTGCGCCTGCGCGACCCGCTGAAATCCAAGCAGCTGCGCCAGGGCCTGCAACAGCTGGCCGAAGAAGGTGCGACCCAGGTGTTCTTCCCCGAGCGCAGCAACGACATCATTCTCGGCGCCGTTGGTGTGCTGCAGTTCGATGTGGTCGCCAGCCGCCTGAAAGAGGAATACAAGGTCGAGTGCTCCTACGAGCCAATCACTGTGTGGTCCGCGCGCTGGATTGATTGCAGCGACAAGAAGAAACTCGAGGAATTCTCCAACAAGGCCGTGGAAAACCTGGCGCTGGACGGCGGCGGTCACCTGACCTACCTGGCCCCGACCCGGGTCAACCTGGCGCTGATGGAAGAGCGCTGGCCCGACGTGAAATTCCGCGCGACCCGCGAGCATCACTAAGGTCTGAGCCAAGCCTCATAAAAAGCCCCGCGGCCCAAACCGCGGGGCTTTTTTATGCCCAGAACCTACCCATTCCCGTAGGAGCGAGGCTTGCCCGCGATAGCGTCCGCCCGGCCAATGAATTTCTCCCGGCAGAACCGCGGTGACAGGTTTTGGGGCTGCTGCGCAGCCCATCGCGAGCAAGTTTCGCTCCTACAGGTAGGTGGCGGGGCTATGGGCGTGGATCGAACCATGCGTGCTTTTGTAGGAGCGAGGCTTGCCCGCGATGGCGTCCGCTTGGGCAATGAATTTTTTCAGGCAGAGCGGCAGTGGCAGGTTTTGGGGCTGCTGCGCAGCCCATCGCGAGCAAGCTTCGCTCCTACAGAGGCGTGGTGTGCCGAATCAAATCCCGCATGCCCCGTAGGAGCGAGGCATAACCGGAGGTTTTAAGGCCTAGTCGAAAGCCGTCTATCCAGTGGGCGAATAGATAGCTTCCTATCTGGCAAAGCGCCGGCTTCGGGGCTAGGTTTCATACGAAGCCTCGCCTTGCAGGTCAGGGCCTGTGGCCATTATTGATTCACCTACGCAAAGGGACGGAATCAACATGAATGTTTTCCAACGGGTGGTGCTGTTGCTCAAGGTGCTGGTGCTGTTGTCGCTGGGCATGTCCGCGGCCTGGGCCAGTGACCAGGCGGCGCGGGTGCCGGGTTTCTGGGGGCCTGGGCATCTGCAGAACGGGGTGCAGATGATCGCCAGATCGGAATCCGAACCGGGCGATCAAGGGCAGGGTGGCAGCGAGGGCGATGACGACTCGACCACCGACGAGCCGGATACCGACAGCGAAGACGAGGCTAGCCAGGGCTGAGCCGAGGTCCGCGGAAAAAAGAAAACCCCCTCTGCCGGACTGATGCGCAATCCGGCAGAAGGGGTTTGGTCAACACTGATCAGGCGCCGCGGGCAACCGCGGCGCCTTTTTCTTGCCCGGTCAGCCGAGGAACTGCTCGGCGTAGTGGCAGGCCACCTGGCGGGTGTCGAGCAGGCGCAGGGCCGGCTCTTCGGTGCTGCAACGCTCGGTGGCATACGGGCAGCGCTTGTGGAACGCGCAGCCGGATGGCGGGTTCAGCGGGTTGGGCAGCTCACCGACGATCTTGATCTTCGGCTTGTCCGGGTCCGGGTGAATGGTCGGCGTGGCCGACAGCAGCGCCTGGGTGTAGGGGTGCAGGGGACGGGTGTAGATGTCCTCTTTCGGGCCCATTTCCACCGGACGGCCGAGGTACATCACCATCACGTGGTCGGCGACGTGACGCACCACCGCCAGGTTGTGGGAGATGAACACGTAGGCGGTGTTGAACTCCTGCTGCAGGTCCATGAACAGGTTCAGCACCTGGGCCTGGATCGACACGTCGAGGGCCGAGGTCGGTTCGTCCGCCACCAGCACTTTCGGTTGCAGCATCATCGCCCGCGCCAGGGCGATACGCTGGCGCTGGCCGCCGGAGAACATGTGCGGGTAGCGCTGATAATGCTCGGGGCGCAGGCCCACCTGCTTCATCATCGCCTGGACCTTTTCACGGCGCTCGCTGGCCGACAGCTTGGTGTTGATCAGCAGCGGTTCGGCCAACTGATCGCCGATCTTCTGCCGTGGGTTGAGCGAGGCGTAGGGGCTCTGGAACACCATCTGCACGTCTTTGCGCAGTTGCTTGCGCTGGGCCTTGTCGGCGCCGGCGACTTCCTGGCCGGCGATTTTCAAGGACCCGGAGGACGGCTCTTCGATCAGGGTCAGGGCGCGGGCCAGGGTGGACTTGCCGCAGCCGGATTCACCGACCACCGCGAGGGTCTTGCCGGCTTCCAGCTCGAACGACACGCCGTTGAGGGCGCGCACGGTCGCATGGCCCTTGAACAGGCCGCGGGACACTTCGTAGTGGCGGGTCAGGTTGCGGGCGGTAAGAACGACGGCCATTACGCCACCTCCTGATTCAGCGGGTAGAAGCAGCGCGCGAGGCTGGCGGCTTTCGGATCGAGGCTTGGACGCTGCTGGCGGCAGTTTTCCTGCACGTACGGGCAGCGCGGCGAGAGCAGGCAGCCTTGCGGACGGTCGTAGCGACCGGGAACGATGCCCGGCAACGTGGACAGGCGCGCGGCGCCCATGCTGTGCTCGGGAATCGCCGCCAGCAGCGCTTCGGTGTAGGGATGGGCGGGGATGTCGAACAACTCCGGCACCTTGCCCACTTCCACCGCTTGCCCGGCGTACATCACGCACACGCGCTGGGCGGTTTCGGCGACCACGGCCAGGTCGTGAGTGATCAGCACCAGGCCCATGTTCTGCTCGCGTTGCAGGTTGAGCAGCAGGTCCATGATCTGCGCCTGGATGGTCACGTCCAGGGCGGTGGTCGGTTCGTCGGCGATCAGCAGTTTCGGCTCGCCGGCAATCGCCATGGCAATCGCCACACGCTGGCTCATGCCGCCGGACAGCTGGTGCGGGTAGGCGTCCATGCGGCTGGCGGCGCCCGGGATCTCGACTTTTTCCAGCAGTTCGATGGCGCGCTTGCGGGCCGCCTTGCCGGACATCTTCAGGTGCAGGCGCAGCACTTCCTCGATCTGGAAGCCCACGGTGTAGCTCGGGTTCAGCGCGGTCATCGGGTCCTGGAAGACCATGGCCAGGTCCTTGCCGACGATCTGCCGGCGTTGCCGGGCGCTGAGCTTGAGCATGTCCTTGCCGTCGAAGCTGAGGGCATCGGCGGTGACGATGCCGGGATGCTCGATCAGTCCCATCAGTGCCATCATGGTCACGGACTTGCCGGAACCGGATTCGCCGACGATGGCCAGGACTTCGCCCTTGTCCACGTTCAGGTCCAGGCCATCCACCACGGGAACGGCCTGGGCGTCGCCGAAGCGTACGTTGAGATTCTTGATTTCTAGCAGTGACATGGGAATCTCCTCAGGCGGCGTTCTTGAGTTTCGGGTCCAGCGCATCGCGCAGGCCGTCGCCCATCAGGTTGATTGCCAGCACGCTGAGCAAAATGGTCAGACCGGGCAGGCTCACCACCCACCAGGCGCGTTCGATGTAGTCGCGGGCCGAGGCCAGCATGGTGCCCCACTCAGGGGTGGGCGGCTGGACGCCAAGGCCGAGGAAGCCCAGGGCTGCGGCATCGAGAATCGCCGAGGAGAAGCTCAGGGTCGCCTGGACGATCAGCGGCGCCATGCAGTTGGGCAGCACGGTGATGAACATCAGGCGCGGCAGGCCGGCACCGGCCAGGCGCGCGGCGGTCACGTAGTCGCGGTTCAGCTCGCCCATCACCGCGGCGCGGGTCAGGCGCACGTAGGACGGCAGCGATACCACGGCGATGGCGATCACGGTGTTGATCAGGCCTGGGCCGAGGATGGCGACGATCGCCACGGCCAGCAGCAGGGACGGCAGGGCCAGCATGATGTCCATCAGGCGCATGATGGTCGGGCCGAGCAGGCGCGGGAAGAACCCGGCGAACAGGCCCAGGAGGATGCCCGGGATCAGCGACATGACCACCGACGACAGGCCGATCAGCAGCGACAGGCGCGAACCGGTGATCAGGCGCGACAGCAGGTCGCGGCCCAGTTCGTCGGTGCCGAGGATGAATTGCCATTGGCCGCCTTCGAGCCAGACCGGCGGGGTCAGCAGGAAGTCGCGGTATTGCTCGCTCGGGTTATGCGGGGCGACCCAGGGCGCGAAGATCGCGCAGAAGACCACCAGCAGCATGAACAGCAGGCCGGCCACCGCGCCCTTGTTGCGCGAGAAGGCTTGCCAGAATTCCTTGTACGGCGAGGGGTACAGCAGGCTTTGATCCACGGCCACGGCGGATACGGCTACTGAGGAGGTTGGAGTGCTCATGAGTATTGTCCTCAGCGCTGGTGGCGAATGCGTGGGTTGGCAAAACCGTAGAGGATGTCCACCACGAAGTTGACCAGGATCACCAGGCAGGCGATCAACAGGATGCCGTTCTGCACCACGGGATAGTCCCGGGCGCCGATGGCTTCGATCAGCCATTTGCCGATGCCGGGCCAGGAGAAGATGGTTTCGGTCAGGACCGCACCGGCCAGCAGGGTGCCGACTTGCAGGCCGACCACGGTCAGCACCGGGATCAGCGCGTTGCGCAGGCCATGGACGAACACCACGCGGGCGGGCGACAGGCCCTTGGCCTTGGCGGTGCGGATGTAGTCTTCGCGCAGCACTTCGAGCATCGAGGAGCGGGTCATCCGCGCGATCACCGCCAGCGGAATGGTGCCGAGCACGATGGCCGGCAGGATCAGGTGGTGCAGGGCATCGAAGAAGGCGCTGGTGTCATCGGCCAGCAGGGTGTCGATCAGCATGAAGCCGGTTTTCGGCTCGATGTCGTAGAGCAGGTCGAGCCGTCCGGAAACCGGGGTCCAGCCCAGGCTCACGGAGAAGAACATGATCAGGATCAGGCCCCACCAGAAGATCGGCATCGAATAGCCGGCGAGGGAGATACCCATCACCCCATGGTCGAACAGCGATCCTCGTTTCAGTGCGGCGATCACCCCGGCCAGCAGGCCGATCACGGCGGCGAACAGCATCGCGGCCGAGGCCAGTTCCAGGGTCGCCGGGAACAGGGAAGTGAATTCGGTCCACACACTCTCGCGAGTACGCAGGGATTCACCCAGATCGCCCTGGGCGAGTTTGCCGATGTAGTCCAGGTACTGGGCGTACAGCGGTTTGTTCAGACCAAGGCGTTCCATTGCCTGGGCATGCATCTCAGGGTCTACCCGGCGCTCGCCCATCATGACTTCCACGGGATCGCCGGGAATCATGCGAATCAATGCGAACGTCAGCAAGGTGATGCCGAAGAATGTGGGAATCAACAACCCCACACGGCGGGCAATAAAACTAAACATCTTCTGGTGTACCTCATCAGCCGGTTAGGCGTGTCCGGCATCCCTGGGGTCAGGGATGCCGGGCGTTTCTTATCTACTTCACCTGGGTGGTAGCGAAGTTGTTGGTGGTCAGGGGGCTCTGGTGGTAGCCCTCGACGTTCTTGCGCATTGCGGTGAACATTTTCGGATAGGCCATGGGGATCCAGGGTTGTTCCTTGTCGAAAATGTCCTGGGCCTGTTCATAGAGTGCGGTTCGTTTTGCCGGCTCGGACTCGGCGCGGGCCTCATCGATCAGGCTCTGGAACGCTTTATTGCACCAACGAGCGTAGTTTTCGCCGTTTTTGGCGGCCTCGCAACTGAGGTTGGGGGTCAGGAAGTTGTCCGGGTCCCCGTTATCCCCCGCCCAGCCGGCGGAAACCATGTCGTGCTCGCCGTTCTTGGCGCGCTTGAGCATCTCGCCCCATTCCATGACGCGGATATCGATCTTGAGGCCGATCTTCGCCAGGTCGGACTGCATCATCTGCGCGCCGAGCAGTGGGTTGGGGTTGGTCGGGCCGCCGCCGTTGCGGGTGAACAGGGTGAAGACCGTACCTTCCGGTACGCCGGCTTCCTTGATCAGGGCGCGGGCCTTGTCCAGGTCGCGGGCCGGGTTGCCCAGGCTGGTGTTGAAGCCCAGCAGGGTTGGCGGGTAGGGACCGGTGCCGACCAACGCGTTGCCCTTGCCGTACAGGCTGTTGACGTAGGCTTCCTTGTCGAAGGCGATGTTGATGGCCTGACGGACACGCGGGTCGCTCATGTACTTCTTGGTGGTGTTCAGGGCCACGTAGCCCACGGTCATGGCGGCCAGGTCGTCGACCTTCAGGTTGGTGTCGGCCTTGATGCTCGGGATGTCGTCCGGTTTCGGATACAGGGCGACCTGGCACTCGTTGGCCTTGAGCTTCTGCAGGCGCACGTTGTTATCGGTGGTGATCGCCAGGATCAGCGCGTCGGCCGGTGGCTTGCCGCGGAAGTAGTCCGGGTTGGCCTTGAACCGCACCTGGGCGTCCTTGGCGTAGCGCTGGAAGACGAACGGGCCGGTGCCGATCGGCTTGCTGTTCAGCTCGCCGGGCTTGCCGGCCTTGAGCAACTGGTCGGCGTATTCGGCCGGGAAGATCGAGGCGAAGGCCATGGCCACGTCGGCCAGGAAGGGGGCTTCGCGACGGGTCAGGGTGAAGACCACGGTGTGGTCGTCGGTTTTCTCGACGCTTTTGAGCAGCTCCTTGAAGCCCATGCTCTCGAAATAGGGGAAGCCCACGCTGGACTTGTCATGCCACGGGTGTTTCGGGTCCAGCTGGCGCTGGAAACTCCAGAGCACGTCGTCGGCGTTCATCTCGCGGGTCGGCGTGAAGTAATCGGTGCTGTGGAACTTGACGCCTTTGCGCAGGTGGAAGGTGTAGGTCAGGCCGTCCGGGCTGATCTCCCAGGACTCGGCCAGGGCCGGCTCGATGTCCGTGGTGCCGGGCTTGAAGTCCACCAGGCGGTTGAAGATGGTTTCCGCCACCGCGTCGGCAGTGACTGCAGTCGTGTACTGGACCATATCGAAGCCTTCCGGGCTGGCTTCGGTACAGACCACCAAGGGCTTGGCCGAGACGCCTGCGGCGACGCTCAGCAGTGCGGCAGCGATGGCCGCTCTTAGGGGAAGCATTTTCATCTAGAACCCTCTGCAATCGGTTGAACCAGAGTAGCTGGAATGGCGAATTCGTCATGAATTCGCCATTCCAGCCGGCGTGTTTTTAGAGAATGTTGAACGGGATGGTGGTGACCAGGCGGAACTCGTTGATGCTGCCGTCGACCTGGTTTTCGCTGGCACGGTGGGCAGTGTAGGTCGCGCGGATCGCGGTTGCCTTCAGCGGACCGCTCTGGACTGCGTACGAGGCGCCAATGCCGTATTCGTAGTGGTGTTCACCGTCCATTGTCTTCACGCTGTCATAAGCGCCGCCCTTGTAGTGAGTACCGTCGATACCCCAGCCACGAGCCTGGTAGATGTTGAACTTCAGGCCTGGCACGCCGTATTCGGCCATGTTCAGACCGTAGGCGACCTGGAACGACTTCTCGTTCGGGCCGTTGAAGTCGGACAGCAGGGAGTTGGCCAGGTAGATGCCGTTGGTTTCATGCAGGTAGTCGAAGTACTCGTTACCGGCAATTTCCTGGTAGGAGAAGGTCAGACTATGTGCCTGGTGGGTCAGCCCCAGCGACAGCGAGTAGGTGTCGTTGTCGATTTCACCCATCTTGGCTTTGCCTTCGTCCACGGTCTTGTAGTAGTTCAGGCCGGTGGTCAGGCTCAGTACCTGGCTGTCGCCCAGCTCGTGGGTGGCGCCGAAGTAGTACTGTTTCCAGAGGTCTTCTGCCTGGGTTGCCCAAAGGCTGGTTTTGAGGCTGGCAAATGGCTGGTAGGAAACACCGAGGGTGTTGACGTGATCGGCTTCGATGAGCGTATCGGTGTATTCGCTGCGGAACTTGCTCAGGCTCTGCTCGGTACGCGGCGATACCCGGTCGAAGGTCGCGGCGTCGAAACTCAGGTTGTTCAGTTCTTCGCTGTGGATCGAAATCCCCTGGAAGCTCGAAGGCAATGCACGGTTGCCGATGACATCGACCTGCGGGCTGCTGAAGTTCTGGCGACCGGCGGTCAGGGTGGTGTTGGAGATACGTGCCTTGATATTGGCCAGGCCCAGTTTGCTCCACTGGCCTTCGGCATCGCCGCCGTCCTTGGTCAAGGTGCGGTTGTTGCCGAGACCGCCAACGCCTGGAATGGGCGTACCGCCATTGGCGGCTGCAAGATTCTTGCGGTCGCGTTCAAGGGCGATCGCATTGTAGGCGGCCACTTCGGTACTGATACCCACAGTGCCCTCGGTGAAGCCCGAGTTGTACTTGAGGATGGTGCCTTGAACCCAGTTGATACGACGATCGGTGGTCTGCAACGAGTCGTTCTTGTTGTAGCGGAACTTGCCCCCACGCTTCAGTTGTTCGTTGGCATACCAGTTACGGGTCGAACCAGTGATCGACTGACCTTCGATGAAGCCAGTGGCTTCAGCCTGGGCGCTATTGGTGTTGACGGTTACCGGGGTGAACGCCTGGCTCTGGGACTCCGCATGGGCCATGGCCGTGATGCTGCTGATGGCCAAGGCCAGTAACGCGGTGTTGCTCGGTTTCATGGGTGAAGCTCCTTTGCTTTCTTTATTTTTATGCCGGTCTTTTTGGGTTGACCGGCTTTTGCTTTACAACTCATTCAAGGCATCGCAAACGTTTGCATGAGGCGTGATCGCCGAATTCAGGCAACAGATTTGCGTGGGGGCGAATATCGCCCCCAGCGGCCTGGCTAATCATTTATTGGTCGATGCTGACGCCCGAGAACACGTTGCGGCCGAAGGGGCTGACCTTGAATCCTTCGACTTTGGCGCTCAACGGCTGGTTGACCGTCGAGTGGGCGACAGGGGTGATCGGTACCTGCTGCTTGAGCAACTGCTGGGCCTGTTGGTAGAGCACCGTGCGCTGTTCGCGATCGGTGACGATCTTGGCCTGCTTGATCAGCTTGTCGTACTGCGGGTCGCACCACATGGAGTAGTTGTTGCCGCCAATGGCGTCGCAGCTGTACAGGGTGCCGAGCCAGTTGTCCGGGTCACCGTTGTCGCCGGTCCAGCCGATCAGGCTGATGTCGTGCTCGCCATTCTTGGTGCGCTTGATGTACTCGCCCCATTCGTAGCTGACGATCTTCACTTTCAGGCCGATCTTGCCCCAGTCGGACTGGAGCATTTCGGCCATCAGCTTGGCGTTGGGGTTGTAGGGACGTTGCACGGGCATGGCCCAGAGGGTGATTTCCGTGCCTTCCTTGACCCCGGCGGCCTTGAGCAGCTCACGGGCCTTTTCCGGGTTGTAGGCGGCGTCCTTGATGCTGGTGTCGTAGGACCACTGGGTCGGCGGCATGGCGTTGACCGCCAGCTGGCCGGCGCCCTGGTATACGGCGTTGAGAATGCCTTGCTTGTTCACCGCCATGTCCAGCGCCTGGCGCACTTCGAGCTGGTCGAAGGGCTTGTGGCGAACGTTGTAGGCGATATAGCCGAGGTTGAAGCCGGGCTTTTCGATCAGTTGCAGTTTCGGGTCTTTTTTCAGCGCTTCGACATCGGCTGGCCGCGGGTGCAGGGTGATCTGGCATTCGCCGGCCTTGAGCTTCTGCACACGCACCGAGGCATCGGTGTTGATGGCGAAAATCAGCTGGTCGAGCTTGACCCTGCTCGGGTCCCAGTACTGCTTGTTGGCGGTGTAGCGGATGTTCGAGTCTTTCTGGTAGCTCTTGAACGCGAACGGCCCGGTGCCGACCGGCTTCTGGTTGATCTCGCTGGGCTTGCCGGCCTTGAGCAGCTGGTCGGCGTATTCGGCCGAGAGAATCGCGGCGAAGCTCATGGCGATGTTCTGGATGAACGCGGCGTCCACCGAGTTCAGGGTCATCACCACGGTCAGCGGCCCGGTCTTCTCGACCTTGGCGATGTTCTTGTTCAGGCTCATCCCGTTGAAGTAGGGAAACTCGGTCGGGTAGGCCTTGCGGAAAGGGTGCTCGGCATCGAGCATGCGGGTGAAGGTGAAGACCACGTCGTCGGCGTTGAAATCACGCGTCGGCTTGAAGTACGGCGTGGTGTGGAACTTCACCCCTTCGCGCAGGTGGAAGGTGTACTGCAGGCCGTCCGCGGAAATATCCCAGCGAGTGGCCAGGCCCGGCACCACATTGGTCGCGCCTTTTTCGAACTCCGCCAGGCGGTTGTACAGCGGCTCTGCCGCGTCGTTGTCGGTGGCGGTGGTGTATTGCGCGGTGTCGAAACCGGCCGGGCTGCCTTCGGAGCAGAACACCAGGCTGTTGCCGGCCGCCAGGCTGGCGGAGGTCGCGGTCAACAGACCGGTGCCCAACAGGGCGGATAAAACCAGGGAATGACGCATGACGATCCCTCTCCCTTTTTATTGTTTTGATCGATGAGCAGTCGCCCCATCCGGAGGCGGTCATGTCATTGATCCCAAGTCTCGCTTGCAGCAAATGCCGGGCAATGGATGCACCACTCCATGCTTTGACGGTAGGGGTCGCCGCATGGGTAGTAAATGCCAAAGAGCCTGAAAGACATGTAGGGAACTTCCGAAATGCCCGTACTCACCACGATGGGGCGCAGCAAGAGGAAGAGCGTTCGAGTTCCGGCAGTCCTGGCAGGTAAGGCAACGGCGACATCAGCTGACGTCGCCGTTGCCGACCCTTATTTGCTGATGCTGACGCCGTAGAACGAGTTCAGGCCAAAGGGGCTGATCTTGAAGTCCTGCACGTTGGCGCGCATGGGTTGGAACACCGTCGAGTGTGCGATAGGTGTCATCGGGACTTGGTCTTTGAGGAGGTGTTGCGCCTGCTTGTACAGCTCGGTGCGTTTGGCCACGTCCGGGGTGGCCTTGGCTTGCTTGATCAGTGCGTCGTACGGCTTGTCGCACCATTTGGAGAAGTTGTTGCCGTTCATGGCGTCGCAGCCGAACAGGGTGCCGAGCCAGTTGTCCGGGTCACCATTGTCGCCGCTCCAGCCGATGATCATCGCCTGGTTCTCGCCGCCCTTGGAACGCTTGATGTACTCGCCCCATTCGTAACTGACGATGTTGACCTTCAGGCCGATCTTCGCCCAGTCGGACTGCAGCATTTCAGCCATCAGCTTGGCGTTCGGGTTGTACGGACGCTGCACGGGCATGGCCCACAGGGTGATCTGGGTGCCTTCCTTGACGCCGGCTTCCTTGAGCAGCGCCTTGGCTTTCTCTGGGTCGTACTTGGCATCCTTGATGCTGTCGTCATAGGACCACTGGGTCGGTGGCATGGCGTTGACCGCCAGCTGGCCGGCGCCCTGGTAGACCGAGTCGATGATCTGCTGCTTGTTCACCGCCATGTCCAGTGCCTGACGAACCTTGAGGTCGGCCAGCGGGTTGGCGTCGGTGCGGCCCTTGAGCACAGGCATCACGTTGTAGGCGATGTAGCCGAGGTTGAAACCGGCCTGCTGCGGCAGCTTGAGGGTCTTGTCCTCGCCCAGGGCCTTGAGGTCGGCCGGGCGCGGGAACAGAGTGACCTGGCATTCGTTCTTTTTCAGCTTCTGGATGCGTACCGACGGGTCGGTGGTGATGGCGAAGATCAGGTTGTCGATCTTCACGTCTTCAGGCTTCCAGTACTCCTTGTTGCCGGTGTAGCGGATGTTGGAGTCTTTCTGGTAGCTCTTGAACACGAACGGGCCAGTGCCGATCGGCTTCTGGTTGATGTCGCCCGGCTTGCCTTCCTTGAGCAGCTGGTCGGCGTACTCGGCGGACTGGATGGAGGCGAAGCTCATCGCCAGGTTCTGGATGAACGCGGCGTCCACGGTTTTCAGGGTGAACTTGACGGTCTTGTCGTCGACTTTCTCGACCTTGGTGATGTTGGTGTCCATCCCCATGTCGGTGAAGTAAGGGAATTCGGTCGGGTACGCCTTGCGGAACGGCATGTCCTTGTCGAGCATGCGGTTGAACGTGAAGAGCACGTCGTCGGCGTTGAAATCACGGGTCGGCTTGAAGTACGGCGTGGTGTGGAACTTCACCCCATCGCGCAGATGGAAGGTGTAGGTCAGGCCATCGTCGGAAATGTCCCAACTGGTCGCCAGGCCAGGAACGACGGCGGTGCCGCCACGCTCGAACTGGCTGAGGCGGTTGAACATGGTTTCTGCTGAGGCGTCGAAGTCGGTTCCGGTGGTGTACTGGCCTGGGTCGAAACCGGCCGGGCTCCCTTCGGAGCAGAACACCAGGTTAGTCGCCGCCTGGGCGAAGGGTGCGCTGGCGAGCAAGCCGGCGCTGACTAAAAGCGGAATGACTGCTTGTTTGAACATGGTTGCCTCATGATTTGTTGTCATTTTTGGTGTAGAGGGCGACCTTATGAGTCGACCCGCCGATACTTATGCAGGCCCCATACCCAATGCAAGATGCGGGGCCGTCACAAGCATCAAGGAGTGGAACGAACGTACAGGAATGACGCATTTGTATAAATATTGACGAATTTGACCCTATGCGCTGGTTTTTTCTGGTGCACAGGTTGCCTTCTTACGGGGCGGTCAGGGTGAGTCGTGCCTTCGGTTGGTGCGTTGCTGGAGCAGGTGTCGACCGGCTTCTGGTTGAACCGACTGGCCTGGCCAGCCTGGCGCAAATGTCTGGCGCATTGGGTTGACCGGATGAAGCAGGGCGGCTTGGTGGGGGAGGCCGTGGAAAACGGATGCCCGGGATCTTGCCGGCGATGGCGGGTGAACAGCACATCGGCGGCGGTGTTGACGTTGTGGCTCGCAGTGAAGTTGTCACTGTGGAGGTTGCGGGTGGCGTGTGACAGTGGGATGCCGAGGATCAGCCCCGCTGTCCGCCAAACCTGGAGCGGAAAGGTCTTACGCATGCAAACCTCATTTTTTCTTTTTCTAGGGCGTATCTGAGGATTGGCCTTGTGGGCCGGGGCAACTCGCCTTCTATGGGGAGTGGATGCAGCCCCATGGACCCTGTGCGGCGATGGCGATCGCTTGTTATGTGGTTGATTGACGATTCGCCGATGCCGAAATTAAGTCATGCTGAAATCGTGGTCAACGAAAATTAAGCGTGACTAACATTTCTCTTGCGCACGGGGTGTCTGTGAGGTTGCGCAGGCGGCCACGGGCCGGGTTCAGGCCGCTGAATGGTCGTCGAACAGACCCATGGTCGTGACGGTCAATACTTCTGCCGGGCCGTTGCCGGCATTAGCCAGGTAGTGAGGTTTGGTCGAGTCGAAGTGCACCGAGTCGCCGGCACCGAGGGGGTACTGGTGCCCCTCGATGGTGTAGACGATCTGCCCCGCAAGAACGTAGGAGAACTCGGAGCCATCATGGGAAATCAGTTCCGACTGGTAGCCCACCGGTATGTTCATCTTCACTGCGTTGATCAGGTTGCCGGGAAAGGAACTGGACAGCCGCTCGTAGGCCAGAGGCTGGCCTTCGATGGTGTAGCGCACCCGCTTGCCGTCGTGGGAGTCGGGTTGTACCTGGGTCGGCTGGTCGAACAGGGCGTTCAGCGGAACGTTCAGGGACTTGGCAATGTTGACCAGGGAGGAGATCGAGACGCCGGTGAGATTGCGTTCCGCCTGGGAGAGGAAACTGGCGGTCAGACCGGATTCGCTGGCAATCTGGCGCAGGGTTTTCTTGGCGGCGCGGCGATAGCGACGCAGGCGTTCGCCGATGCGGTCTGCGGTCATTGGAGAGACTCTTATAGGAAAGGCGCAGTATACCCGGTGGCCGTCAATGACGTCTGACAGGCGCAATACCGGGGGCGGTAACTTTAGCATCACCGACGCGGCTGAACTCAACCCTACACCCCCCCAAAAAAAGGCGAGTCCCTCAGGCTCGGGTTGAAATAGTTGGTAAAAAACCGCGGTAACCTGATTTTGTGCTGGAGGTTACCGCCGTCTGGGAAGGCAGGGAAAAGGTTACTGCATCAGGACTTCGATCGAGCCATCGGCGGTCATGCTGACCTGGCTGGTGCCGGCTTCGACTTCCGGAGTGACCGGCGCCGCATCCATGCCCGCGGCTTTCATCATCATCGGCCCGCGCAGGTACGGCTGTGGATAACCGTTGCTGTTGAGGTTCAGGTTGACGATCTTGTAGCCCTTGCCGCCCAGCGCCTCGGTGGTCAGTTGCGCGCGTGCCTTGAAGGCGTCGACCGCTTCCTTGAGGAGCTTGTCTTCGCTGGCCTTGCGGGTCGGGTCGGCGATGGCGAAGTCCATGCCGCCCATCTTCAGGTCGGTCAGCAGTTCGCCGGTGAGCTTGGACAGCGCGGCGAAGTCCGAGCTTTCCAGGCGCAGCTCGGCGCGTTCACGCCAGCCGGTGATCTTCTGGCCCTTGGTGTCGTAGATCGGGTAGCTGTTGCGGCTGCCCTGGCGCAAGGTGATGTCCTTGACCTGGCGTGCCTGGCCCAGGGCCTTGTTCATGGTGGTGGTGATTTCCGCGGCGAGCTTGGCCGGGTCGGCGTTCTGCGATTCGCTGTAGAGGGTGACGATCATCAGGTCGCGAGCCACTTCCTGACTGACTTCGGCGCGCAGGGAGATCTGGTTGTAATGAAGCTCATCGGCGGCCAGGGCCGGCAGGCTGGCGAGAGTGCCGACACTGAGGGCGAGAAGGGCGGCGCTGCGACTGAATGTGTGCATGAAAACTCCTTGAGTACGGTCCGCAGGTATTGGGTCCCAGCCTGCGTGAAACCATCAGACTCTAGCTTTTATTGTCTGGTTCGGCCCGTTAACAACTTCTATACATCTATAGGGTGTGGCAGGGCGGCGAGCGCTTTGCGCTCTATCGCGGG